>JADJZB010000022.1 GCA_016719485.1 Holophagales bacterium | reverse complement strand
ATCCTGAACGACGTTTCTCCAGGAACCGGAGATCGAGCTTCCTCTCGACGGACTTCTGTTCTGACACCCCGTCCGCCGGCGCCGCGCCTATGATTTGCGGCAGGAGAGATCCGGGACGGTGGAGCCATGGACGACCCGATCCGGGCGACGCCGGCGGGTGGACCGGTGAGATCACCGTGCCGCTTCGTGCGCCTCTTCGCTCGGCACCGAGATCGGTCGGCGCTACGAGTTGCGCGGCGTCCTCGGCATGGGCGGCTCGGCGGTCGTTTAGAGCGTTCGACCGCGAGCTGACGGCGCGTCGCGCTGAAGGTCGCCGGACCGACCGGACGTCGGAGGCCGCGCTCAAGCGCTTCCGGCGCGAGGTGGCCATCGCGCGCGACGCCGCGGGATGCCGTCTCGTGGTCTTCGACATCGGCCAGTCGGGCGACACGGTGTTCCTGACGATGGAGCTCGTCGACGGGGAATCGCTCCGTGAGCTTCTCGGCCGCGGCCGCTCCCGCCGGAGCGCGCGACCCAGATCGGCGTCGCGGTGCTGCACGCGCTCGCCGACCTGCACGCGCTGGGCATCGTTCACCGCGACGTGAAGCCGGGAACATCCTCCTGTCGGCGTCGGGAGAAGTGGCTCGCCGATTTCGGCCTCGCCCGGCACTGGGAAGATACCGAGACCCGCGTTACGGAGACCGAGGGGCTCGTCGGGACCATCAGTACCTCTCGCGCCGGGCAGGCGCTCAGCGACCTCCTCGACGCGCGGGCGGCCTCTACGCGTTCGGGGTCGTTCTCTTCGAGATGCTCGCTGGAAAGGTGCCGCTGCGCACCGGCTCGGCCCATCAGGACGATCGTGGCGCACATCCGCCGGAAACCACCTGATGTCAGGAAGCTCCGGCCGCAGTCGCCCTCCTGGCTCGCCGGCATCGTCACGCGCCTCCTCGCGAAGGACCGCGAGAGGCGCTACGCCTGACCGCCGACGTCCCTCGCCGTCCTCGGGGCCGGAGGCGCGGAGGGCTCCGCGCCGGCTGCGCGGCCCTCGCGATCGGCATTTCGGCCGCACTTCTGGCGATCGTCCTCGTGCTGGCGTTCCTCCCGGTCTTCCCGTGGAATCGGCCGCAGCTGTCGCCTCGTTCCGGACGGCGCAGGGGAATCCAGGCGCTCGACGGCGAGGACGCCTGCCCTGGCGGCGCGCGGGCGTGGAGGCGGGGCGTCAGGTCAACCTCGTCCGGCTGGGGGACGGGCGGACGGGAGCCGTGGCCGTGCGAGGCGGCTCGACGAGCCGAGGGAAGGTCCTCGAGCTCCTCCATCCGCTCACCGGACGGGTCTTGGCCGTGCCTCTCCCCGAGCCCGTCTCCGCGGCCTTTGGCCCGCTGCTTTCCCGACGTTCTCTCGAACACCTTCGTCGCGGGCGCGCTCTTCCCGTTCGGCGTGGAGGGAGATGGCGTCGACGAGGTGGCCGTGAGCCTGTGTCACAGCCCGCTCTATCCCGGCGCGACCTACGTCTGCGACCTGAAACGCCGGCGGGTCGTCGTCGCGTTCTACGGTTCCAGGCATCACTACGCCGGGGCCGCGGCCGACGTCGACGCAGACGGCCGGAAGGACTGATCCTCGCCGGGTTCAACAACCGGATGGGCTTCTCCGGCTCGGTCGCGGCGCTGAAGGTCCCGCGGGACGACGGAGCGGTCGGTCGCGACGCCAGCCTGCCTTCTGCGGAATCGCCGGACCGCCCGTCCTGGGGCGACCGGTCCCCGCTCCTGGCCTGGTACGCCCTCGTCCCCGCATGCGGTCTTCGACGGAAGCGTCCGGCCCCGCGGTCGAGGCGGCGAGCGTCCTAAGGTCGGGGCGTATGGACCGAGACAGATCGAAGAGCTCGCTCTCGACGGATTTCCTCGACGTGGTCCCCGTGCGGCCGGGGGAATCAGAAAGGCGCGCGCTGGCCCGGGAAGAGGCGTATGTGCACCTGCGAAAGAGGCCGCCCGGCTTCGGGGCGCGGGCCGGACCGCAGAGGCCTTGTCTGAAGTGGAGCTGGCGTGGGAACGCGCTCAGGGAGGCCGGCGACGCCCTTGCCAGTGGACTGCCCGGGCCCGGGCCGTGGCGCTCCTCGACGCCGGCCGGAGCGCTGCGGCGGATGCGGCCTGGGTGTCCGCTTACGGGCGGACGGAGGAGCAGGCGCGCCGATCGCCGTGGAAGCGGGCCGCGCGTTCCACCTCCATGGAGATCTCGGCCGGGCCATCGACTGGTATCGCCGCGGCCTCTCTCGGAAAAAGGGGACCGCGTCCGGCTCGGGGCCGACCCCACTGAGCTGATCGTCGGAGGACCTCGCTCTCGGCGAAGCGCGCGCCGGTGGGACGAGGCCGCGGCCGAGGTCACGAACCGGTTCGACGCGGCCTATCCCGACCGGGGTTTCGACACCGCGCCGCTCCAGGTCTGGATCGCCTGGCGTACCGGCCGGCGTCCGCGCTTCAGGCGAATCAGGTCTCGATCAGGCTCTTCCGCTACTGGAGCCCTGAGGTCCGGCGCGCCCGCGGCGGAACCGGCGACGCTCCTCGCCGACGCCCAGCGCGTCGGCAGGGAGGACCCCTCGACGTCGCGCCGCTCTTCGCCTCGCTCAGCGCCGAGGTCCTCGCCGGCCTCCGGCCGGAAGGGCGAGGCGAGGAAGCTAGCCGCCGAGGCGCTCTCCGGCGCGAGGACGCTCGCCGTGTCCGACACCGGCGTCCGTGCCCACCTCGGCCTCGTAAGAGGAACGGGCCGGGGCGCTCAGCGTCAGCTCCGCTGGAGCAGGAGGACGGCGGTGAGCGCCGGGGCCGATGACGACGACGGCCGCGCGCCCTTCTCCTTGCCGATGCGCCGGGCCAAAGCGCGCCCGGCGTAACCGCCGACCGTCGCTCCCCGATCATCACGAGCGCGATGGGCCGAAGGACGGCGCCGTGCAGGACGAACCACGCCGCCGCGACGACGTTGATCGTGATGCCGAAGAGTTCTTCCAGCCCGTTCATCGCGTGGATGTCGGTGAGGCCCAGGAAGCCGAGGACGACGAGCATCAGGATGCCGATGCCTGCGCCGAAGTAGCCGCCGTAGACCGCGACGGCGAGCTGGGCCAGCGTCGCCATGCCCCAACGGGCCGTCGTGGGCCGTCTGGCGCGTGCCGCCTCGACGTCGCCCTTCCTCTTCGAGAGGACGATCTGGAGCATGAAGAGGGCGTCGCGAAGAGGACGAGGACGGCGCGAGGCTCGCGAAAGAGCTTCTCGGGAGTTTCAGGAGGAGAACCGACCCGATGCCGCCGCCGACGGGGCTCGGGAGGAAGAGCGTCTTCAGCCAGGCGCGGTGCGTCGCCACCTCGCGCCGGTAGCCGGCGAGGCTCGCGGCCGCCCGGGAGGAGCGCGATCGTCGACGTGGCGTTCGCCTGGATCGCCAGGACCCCGAGGGGAGGATGAGCGTCAGGGAACGTGAGATCGTCCGCCCCTGCGAGGGCGTTCGCGACCCCCGCGCCGGCCGAGGAGGCGAGGCGCGGCGATCTCGCCGGCCGTCGCTTCGCCGCAGGCTCCGCGGGGCGGACGATTCTCTCGGCGCTCCGGCGTCATCGACCCTCAGCCAGGAACCCTGGTAAGAGCCGCACGTCAGGATGGCCGAGCCGGAATCTCAGCGTGTAGAAGGTCTCCGAGGCCTGGTGGCCGCTGTTGCAGTAGACGACGACGGGCCTCTCCCAGGAGACGCCGGCCTCTTCGAGCTCCGCGCGGGTCGCGGCCTCGGGGCGGAACGAGCCGCCGTCGACGTCCTTCTTCCAGAAGCGGTTCCTCGCCCCGGAATGCGCCCTGCCGCCCACTGCTCCTCAGGCCGCAGTCCAAGAAGACGGTTCTCTCGTCGCCGATGCGCTTCTTCACGTCGTCGATCGGGACGAGGACGAGGTATCGCCCGGGAGGGTCGGCTTTGCGACAGGGATGAGCGAACGGTCCTTCGTCGTCGCGCGCGCCTCGGCCGTCCAGCGCGAAGCCGCCGTCAGGACGGAGACTTTCCGGGCTCCGGCGATCAGGGCGGCCGTGGCGACACGTCGCGTCGTTGTCGCTCTCTGCGCCGTAGACGACGACGTGTGACCCGGAAGGTCACCCCCGGCGCGAAGGCGAAGACGACGCCGGGACCTCAGGCGGGTATGTCGTGGCGGGGACGCCGCCCGACGTGGAGCGGAGGTTCTCGACCGCGACGCTCTGCGCTCCCTGCAGGTGCGCGGCGAGGAAGTCGCGCATCGGCCGGGCGTCGAGGAGGACGAAGGCCTTCGATCCCAGGGCTGCCGATAACCACTCGCCCGAGACGACGGCCGGGGCCGAAGGGGCCTTCGTCGTTTCGGCCGCGAGGGAAGACGGGGCGAGGGCGGCGGCCGGGGCGACGAGGAGAAGGACGATGAGGAGGCGGGAGGCGCGCGGCGAGAACCTCATGCCTCGGATGATGCCAGCAGCCGGGCTATCCTCCGCCCCGCATGCGCAGACGTGTCGGCATCTGGCTCTTCGCCCTCCTCGTCACCCTCTCCTCAGCCATCTACCAGCGGCTCACCGGGCCAACGCGGCCCGCCCGCGGCACCGTGATGCTCGGGGAGTCGGACGTGAAGCTCCGGCTGCTCCGTTCCTGGGCGGGAGCAGGAGACCTCGCCGTCACCGTGAAGGCTCCGGACCCGGGGTCACCGGAAGCGTGGCGTGGCGGCGCTACCCGACGAACGACGCGTTCGCGGCGCTGCCGATGGTCCGCGAGGGCGAGACGCTCAGAACAGCCCTGCCGCACCAGCCACCCGCCGGCAAGGTCAGTACCAGGTCCGGCTCCGAGCGCGCGAGGGCAATTCGCCCTCTTCCCCAGCGCCCGGCGATCGCCCGCTTCAAGGGCGCGGTCTCCAACGTCGTCATCGTCCCGCACGTCTTTGCGATGTTCACCAGGATGCTCGTCGCGAACGCGGCCGGCCTCTTCGCCCTCCGCGGCGAACGAAAGCTCTTCCGGATCTCGCTCGTCGTCGTGGCGCTCCTCACGTTCGGCGGCCTCTTCCTCCAGGCCGCTCGTCCGGAAAGCAGGCCTTCGACGCCTACTGGACCGGCTGGCCCTTCGGCGGCGACATGACCGACAACAAGACCGCCGTCGCCGTCCTCGCGTGGGCGTTCGCGGCGCTGCGCGCCCGCGCAGGCCCGCGACGCCCGCGTCGCCGTCGGCGTCGCGGCGCTCGTGACGCGCGCCGTCTTCATGATCCCGCACAGCGCCTGGGGCGCCCAGATCGACTGGTCCAAGCTTCCGCCGCCGAAGTAGGGGGGAGCCGGATCGGGCCGTCAGGGCAGCGGCGAGCGTGAGCCAGCGGATCGCGGGAGCAGCACCCGGAGGCGGGAGCCTCACCGCGTCCTTCAGGGCGCCCGGGTGGTCCAGGTCACCCGACTCGACCTCGGAGGCCTTGCCGACCGCGAGGACGACCATCTTCTCCGGCTCGAGGAGCTTCTTCGCCAGCTTCCGGACGTCGGCGGCCGTCACCGCCTTCACCTTCTCGCGGTAGTCGACCCACCAGTCTTCGGGCCAGCCGTTCAGCTGCTCCTCGGCGAAGCGGTTCGCGATCGCCTGGCGGCTCGCCCACTGAGCGGGGAACGACTCGACGAGGCCGTCCTTGACCGACGCCAGCTCGGACTCGGTCAGCACGCCTCGTCCTTCAGCCTCTGCATCTCGGCGAGCGCGAGGCGCGGGGCGTAGGCCACCGTGGTGTTCTTCGTCTGGAGGCCGCCGGTCAGGTCGCCGCGCCAGTGGGGCCCCTCGCCGAGCGTCGTCCTCACGCCGTACGTGAGGCCCTCGTCGAGCGGATCTTCTTCATGAGGCGCGCCGTGAAGCCGCCACCGCCGAGGACGTGGTTCATCACCATTGCCGGGTACCAGTCGGGGTCGGAGCGGCGCATCCCGGGAAGGCCCACTGGAGCATCGCCTGCGGGGCGTCCTTGTCGCAGACGTAGAGTCCCGGCGTCCGCGCGAAGTCGGGCTCGGGCACCTTCGGGCTCAGGCGCGCGGTCTTTCCCGCCGCGATCGCGCCGACCGTCCGTTGAGGAGGTCGACCATCGCCTTCTTTTCGAACTTCCCAGAGACGGCGACGGCGAGGTTCGCCGAGGTGGAGGAGCCCGGCGTGGAACGCGAGGAGATCTCTCGCGCGTGATCGCGTCGAGGCTCGCGGCGGTCGTGTTTTCCGTGGCGAAGAACTTCTCGCCGAAGAGGAGAGTGGGCATCTGGATCTGGGCGATCGACGTGACGGCGTCGTTGCGCCGCTCGAGCGCCTGCCTCGCGCCCTTCTTGGCGAGGTCGAGCCGGTCCTGCGCGAACCCAGGCTGGGTGAGGGCCTGCATCATGAGGTCGAGCCCCTCGGCCAGGTCTTTCTCCTGCACCTGGAGGTAGAGGCTGCCGCTCGTCGCGGTGGAGGCCGACGACAGCGTCGCCGCGAGAGCCTCGAGGCGGTCCTCGACCGCCGCGGCGTCCCTCTTCTGCGTCCCGCCGACGGCGAGCTGGGAGCCGAAGGTTCGCGAGCCCTTCCTTCCCGGCCGGCTCCATGTAGGCGCCGCCCCGCCACCAGACGGTGATGCGGACGAGCGGGACGCCCGTCGGATCGGAGACGAGGTAGGCCGGGACTCTGTTCTTCAGGACGACCTTCGCGTCCTTCGCCTTCGGGACCTGGAAGGCGATAGGGGATAGGAGGGCTTCTCGGGGCGGTCAGGGATCGCCTGCCCGAGGGCCGCAGGACGCCGAGACGGCGAGCAGGAGTGCGCCGCAGTTCACGAAGCGGTTCATCCCTTCACCTCCGGGACCGGGGCGGCGGCTGGGGCCGGGGGCGCTCCGGGGGGCATGCCGCCGGGGCGGCGCCGCGGCATCCCCTCGCCCCCGCCCTTGCGCGTCGTGAGGAGGACGCTGCGGCTCTCCTTCACGAGGTACTTCTTCGCGACGCGCTGGACGTCGTCGCGGGTCACGGCCTCGACCTTCTTCGGAGAATCCAGGAGGTCCCGGTACGTGCCGCTGCTCTCGGCCTGGGCGAGAGACTCGCGGATACCGGAGTTGCTCTCGAGCCGGGTGTAGAAGGCAACGCGGAGGGCGTTCTTCGCGCGGGCCAGCTCGTCGTCGGAGATTCCTTCCTTCACGACCTTGTCGAGCTCGGCGTAGAGGAGCGGTTCGACCTCGCCGGGCCGTTTGCCGGGGGCCGGCGTCGCGGAGACCGTGAAGAGGCCGCCGTACTTCTGCCCGCGAAAGTAGGCCGAGGCGCGGGTCGCGGCCTTCTGGTCGAGGACGAGGGCCCGGTGGAGCCGGCCCGACGGCGGACGCGTCGGTCCGCCCATGCCGGGGCGGCCGGTCATCGGCGCTCCGCCGAGGACGACGCCGAGGACCTGCAGGGCCGCCGCGTCGCCGTGGACGGCGGGAACGGCCTTGTAGGAGGCCTCCGCGGACGGCGTCATCTCGACCTCGGCCACCATCCGCTGCTCGGCGGGCTGGACGGGCTCCATCGTCACGACCGGCGGGACCCCCTTCGGGTTCGCGGGGATCCGGCCGAAGTACTTCTCCATGAGGGCGTGCGTCTTCTCGGGGTCGAGGTCGCCGACGAGAATCGCCGTGAGGTTGTTCGGGGCGTAGTAGGTGGCGAAGAACTCGCTGCCCTGCTCGCGTGTCACCTGGGCGATGTCGCTCGGCCAGCCGATGACCTGCCAGTGGTACGGGTGCGCCATCCACGTCATCGCGTTGAACGCCTCGTTCACCGTCCCGCCGGGGCGCGACTCGAGCGTCTGCCGGCGCTCCTCCAGGATGACGTTCCGCTCGCTGTAGAACTCGCGGAAGACCGGATTCGCGAGCCGGTCGGATTCGAGCCAGGCCCAGAGCTCGACCTTGTTGGACGGGATGCCGACGATGTAGAACGTCCGGTCATTGCTCGTCGACGCGTTCAGCCCGGTCGAGCCGTTCTCCTGGTAGATCTTGTCCATCTCGTCCTTGACGATGAGCGCGCGCTGCTGGGCGACGAGCGCGTCGAACTTCGCGAGGAGCTCGCCGAGGCGCGGGGTCCGGGCGGCCGGATCCATCATGTCCGCGATCTCGCCGCGGCGCTGCTTTTCGCGCAGAACCGCCATCTCCTCGCGGATCAAGACCTGCACCTCGTCCTGCATGCCGTTCAGCTCGAGGTCGCGCGCGGCGTCCTTCGTGCCGATCGTCTTCGTCCCCTTGAACATCATGTGCTCGAAGAGGTGGGCGAGGCCGGTGATGCCGGGCCGTTCGTTCGCGCTTCCGACGCGGGCGAGCCAGCCGCAGGAGACGGTCGGCTGGTCGTGCCGCTCGACTATCAGGACCTTCATGCCGTTGGACAACGTCCGCTCGACGACGTCGATCTCCTGGGCGGGCAGGGGGGCCGCGATGGATGCCGCTGCGGCCAGCAGGACGGCGATGGTGCGGCCTCTGAGGACGTTCATGGCTCTTCCTCCGATGTGTAGATGGGAGTGGGCGGCGGTCCACGCGAAGCACGGGCCATCGGACATTGTAGGTCCCGAGCGAGATCGAGGAATGCGACGATCCTGCCCACCGAAAGGAGATCTCCGTGACGGAACCGACTCGGAAGGATCCCGGATTCCCGTCCCGCCCCTTCGTGCCGCTCTCGTTCACTCGCCGGACGCTCCCGGAGTCCGCCGAGCGCGCGCGGACGTTCTTCGAGGAGATGGACCGCCGCCGCACGACGCGGCACTTCTCGACCGATCCGGTGCCGAGGGAGCTGATCGAGTGGGCGATCCGGACGGCGGGGACGGCGCCGAGCGGCGCCCACCAGCAGCCCTGGACCTGGGTCGCCGTCTCCGACCCCGGCCTCAAGCGGCAGATCCGCGAGGCCGCCGAGAAGGAGGAGCGCGAGTTCTACGGTGGCCGCGCCCCCGAGGAGTGGCTCGAGGCGCTCGCGCCTCTCGGCACCGACGAGGTCAAGGCGCATCTCACCGACGCGCCGTGGATCGTCGTCCTCTTCGCGCAGACGCACGGAGTGCGATCCGACGGCTCGAAGCGGACGCACTACTACGTCCCGGAGTCGTGCGGGATCGCGGCGGGGCTCTTCATCGCGGCCGTCCACCGGATGGGTCTCGTGACGCTGACCCACACGCCGAGCCCGATGGTCTTCCTGCGCGAGTTGCTCGGCCGGCCCGCGAACGAGAAGGCGCTGCTCGTAATGCCGGTGGGCTACCCGCGCCCGGCGCGAAGGTCCCCGACCTCTCGCGGAAGGCCCTCGACGAGATCGCCGTCTGGAAGTAAGGGCTCCTACTTGAGAACGCCCCCGAGGAGCTTGCCGACCGTGTCGCCCCCCTTCTTCTGGGCGTAGTCGACGACGACCGGCGCGTACTTCGCCACCATGTCGCTCTTCAGGCCGAGCTTGCTGAAGACCGGGGCAAGGCCCGCGAGCCCGGCGGCTTTACCGCCCACCGCGCCGGCCGCCGCTCCGAGAGCGCCGCCGCCTTTCGGGGCGTCCGCGACCGGGGCGGATGCGATCAGCTTGTCCGTGCCGGGAATCGCGGTTGCGACTTTCGCGAAGTCGTCAGCCTTGAGCTTCCCCTTGGCGAGCCCGAGAAGCGCTCCCGCCCCCCCTTCGGCCTGCATGGGCGTCACGCCGAGCTTGCTCACCAGGGAGCCGACGAGGTCCGGGTTGGCGGAGTTCTCGACGGTGAGGGTTGGCGCAGCGGCCGCCTGGGCCGCCGGTGCCGCCGGTGCGGCCGGTACGGCGGCGGGGACCTGAGCGAGCGTCGCGGAGGCGGCGAGGGCAGAAACGGCAACGAGGCACAGGAAGCGCTTCATGGGATCTCTCCTCTTGCGGCGGATTCTAGAACTCCCGTCCCGTCGCGCCGGCCGAATCGCTACGCGCCCGCCCCCGCCGCCGGGCCCGGACCGCGTCCCGGAGGAGGTACTCGATCTGGCCGTTCACGCTCCGGAACTCGTCCGCCGCCCACTTCTCGATCTCGGCGAAGAGGGCGGGGTCGATCCGGAGCAGGAACGCTTTTCGAGGTTCCATCGGATGCGGCGGTCCGGCGGCAGGTGGATTCGCCATCGGCGGTCTCAGCCGTAGAGCGTGCCGGTGTTCACCACGGGGTGGACCTCGGCCTCGCCGCAGAGGACGACCATGAGGTTGCTCACCATGGCGGCCTTCCGGTCGTCGTCGAGGATGAGGACGTTCTTCTCCGAAAGCTCCTTGAGGGCCATCTCGACCATGCTGACGGCGCCGTGGACGATCTTCTGCCGGGCGGCGATGACGGCCTCGGCCTGCTGGCGGCGGAGCATCGCCTGGGCGATCTCGGGGGCGTAGGCGAGGTGCGTGAGGCGCGCCTCCTCGACGACGACGCCGGCCTTGACGAGCCGCTCGTGCAGCTCCTTGCGCAGGGCGGCGGAGACGTCCTCCACGTTCGACCGAAGCGTGATCTCGTCCTCCTCGCCGTGGTCGTAGCCGTAGAGGCTCGCGATGTGGCGCAGGGCCGACTCGCTCTGGGTCTCGACGTACTTCTCGTAGTCGTCCACGTCGAACATCGCCATGGCCGTGTCCTGGACGCGCCAGATGACGACGGCCGCGATCTCGATCGGGTTGCCCCCCTTGTCGTTCACCTTCAGGCGCTGGCCGTTCAGCGTCCGGGCGCGGAGCGAGATCTTGTTGCGCTTCGGGTGGCGGGCGGCGGCCGCCGCGGCCTGGGCGGCGATCGCCGTGGGCGTGCCGCCGTGCGCCTCGGCCGATGTGGCGGCCGCGGAGGAGGCTCCCGACCCGTTCGTGTAGAAGGGGTTGCCCCAGTGGAAGCCGCTTTCCCGGACCGTTCCCTTGTAGGCGCCGAAGAGGACGAGGACGCGCGCTTCGTTGGGCTGCAGCGTGAAGAAGCCGGTGAGAAGGATGATCCAGACCGGGATCGCGAGGAGGGAGAGGACGAGGGGAAGGACGTAAGGGTGTCCCGTCGCCGGAATCCCGGCCGCGAGGGACCAGACGAAGAGCCCGATGTCCACGACGATGAACGCGAGGACGAGGACGAGCATCGTCCACCCGTTGTGGACCGTCACCGTCGTTTCCCGGTTGACGCTCAGGGTGGTGGGTTTCATGGCGGAACCTCCCTTTCGGCTGCTTTCGCAGTGATATCACCGTGAAATACGGATGGTCAAGAGGAAGGTTTCCGGAATGGAAGAGCAGGCCGGTGCCCGCCGAGGAGGCGGTCGAGGACTCCCTGCGCGCCCTTGCCTTCCGGCGTCTCACGCGTTATGCAAGCGCCGTGATCCAGGCCGCCCACCCGGTCCTGATGGCGCGCGGGTGAACGCCCCGAAGGAGACTCGAGCATGGACGACCGTCGACGACCGAACCCGGCGCTGAACCAGCTCGTCCGTTCCCGAGCCGTCGACTGGAAGCCCCTGGACGAGCCGGGCGTCACCGGCGTCTCCGTCAAGGTCCTGCGTTTCGACGAGGCGGAGAAGAGGGCCCCGACGATCCTCCTCCGGTTCGACCCGGGCGCGTCGTACCCGGTCCATTCGCACCCTGGCGGCGAGGAGATCTTCGTCCTCGAGGGAGACGTGCGACTCGGGAAGGACTCGCTGCAGGCAGGCGACTACATCTACACCGCACCGCACAACGTGCACGGGGTCAGGAGCGAAGGGGGCTGCGTCCTCCTCGTCAGCGTGCCGGAGGAAGTCGAGATCCTGCGCGGAGAGGTCCCGGCGCCTCCCGCGCTCCAGTAGCCCTGCGAAGCGAAGCGGAACGAAGGCTTACCGGGTCTCGACCCCCTCGGCCGCCGTCACCGTCAGCGTCTGCGTGCTCCGGGCCTCGCCGTACGTCACCGTCACGCGGTAGTCGCCAGGCGCTACGTGCCGGCCGGCCGGTAGGCCGCCGTACTCGGTGAGGAGGTCCTTCGTCTTCTTCAGGTCCCACGAAACGCGCCCGAGACCGGGGACGCCGGGCGCCGTCAGGTTCGCGACGGGCCGGCCGTCCGGGCCGGCGATCGAGACTTTCACCGGCTCTCCGGTCGCCTCCTTGACCCAGAACGTCAGGAGCGCCCCTTCCTTCGGGTTCTCTCCCCGAAACTGCGCTTTCCCGTCCCAGTCGGCCCAGCCGGGGAGGAGGTGCCGGGCCTCGGCGGGGCGCGGCGGGAAGAGGTGCAACGCCTTCGCACGGACCTCGGGGCCGAGCTCCTGCAGGGCCGTCACGTCGTCGATGACGAAGAGGCTCCGGCCGTGCGTCGCGACGACGAGGTCCCGGTCCCTCTCGTGGATCGCGATGTCGTCGACGGGGACGGTGGGCAGGTCGCCCAGCTTCACCCAGGTGCGGCCGCGGTCGAGGGTCGCGTAGAAGCCGTACTCGGTCCCGGCGTAGAGGAGGTCGGGGTTCTTCGGGTCCTCGCGGATCACGTCGGCCGCCCCGTCCTTCGGGAGGTCTCCGGCGACGGAGGTCCAGGTCCGGCCGAGGTCGGCCGTCCGGAAGTAGAGCGGCGCGTGGTTCCCGCTCCGGAAGGCAGAGACGGCCAGGTACGCGACCTTCTCGTCGTGGCGCCCCGCCTCGACGCGGGCGATCCACTGCCCCTGGCGGTCGCGGGGAGAGAGCCGGTCAGGTCGGTCCACTTCGCCCCGCCGTCCTCCGTCATCCAGAGCTTCCCGTCGTCGGTCCCGGCCCAGAGGAGCCCGGCCTTCAGAGGCGACTCGGAGAAGGCGTAGACGACGCCGTAGTTCTCGGCGCCGCTCCCCTTCGCCGTCATCTTCGTCAGCTCCTGGGTCGAGAGGT
Source organism: Holophagales bacterium (assembly GCA_016719485.1). Taxonomy (NCBI): domain Bacteria; kingdom Pseudomonadati; phylum Acidobacteriota; class Holophagae; order Holophagales; species Holophagales bacterium. The sequence continues at coordinate 165,154 of JADJZB010000022.1, read as the reverse complement.
CGGGGCTCACGGCCGTGTATTTCTCACCCTTGTCCGTCACGCGGAAGACGCGGTTCCCGGCGAGGAACATCGTTCCCTTCTCGTGCCGGCTCGGGACGAGGGGCGAGTTCCAGTGGAAGCGGAAGGACGGCTGCCCCTCGGCCGGCTCCGGGCGGAGGTTCCTGACCTGGCCGCTCCCGAGGTGGAACCGGTGGACGTATCCCTCCTGTGACTCGGCGTAGACGAGGTTGCGGTCTACGGGATCGAAGACGCACCAGAAGCCGTCCCCGCCCCCCACCTGGATCCAGTCCGCGTTGACGATGCCATCCTTCGTGAAGGTCCGGCTCGGGCCGACCCAGTTCACGTTGTCCTGAAGGCCCCCGCAGATCCGGTAAGGGGAGGAGTCGTCGAGGGATATCCGGTAGAACTGCCCGGAGGGGATCCGGTCCACGTGGTCCCACGTCCCGCCCGCGTCGGCGCTCAGGTAGGCGCCACCGTCCGTTCCGAGGAAGAGGCGCGGCGACACCGGCTTCTTCTCCGGCTCCGGCGGCTCGCCCTCCTTCGGCGGGGCGGGGCGTCGCGGCGCGGGTGTCCCGGTGACGACGAGCTCGTGGCAATCGGGGTGGACCTTCCCGAAGAGATCCTCGCGCCACGTCCTGCCGCCGTCGTCCGAGACGGAGAGGGCGAAGCCGAGAACGTAGACGCGCCGGTCGTTGACCGGGTCGATCCGGATCTGGCTGAAGTAGAAGGGGCGCGGGTTCAGGCGTGAGGCGCGAACCCAGGTGTCGCCGCCGTCCTCGGAGCGGAAAGTCCCGCCGGCGCGGCTCTCGATCTCGTCGATCCCGCTCGTCCCTCCCGCGTCGCTCTGGACGACCGCCATGACCACCTTCGGGCTCGAGGCCGAGATGGCGAGTCCGATGCGGCCCGTCTGGGGCGGGAGGCCGCCCGCGAGCTTCGTCCAGGTGGAGCCGCCGTCCGTCGAGCGGAAGATCCCGCCCGCGTCGCGGCCGCCGGTCAGGGAGGGCCCGTAAGTGAAGGACCACGGGGTCCGGCGGCGCGCGTAGAGCGCCGCGAAGACGACGTTCGGGTCGGCGGGAGAGAGGACGACGTCGGCGCAGCCGGTGTCGGCGTCGTCTGGGGCCGCGGCGGAAAGCACCTTCGTCCAGCTCTTCCCGCCATCCGTCGTCCGGAAGAGCCCCCGCTCGCCTCCTTTCGTCCAGAGGTCGCCCGAGACGGCGACGAACGCGACGTCGGGACTCGCGGGGTGGACGCGGATCCTTCCGATGGCACGGCTCGACGCGAGGCCGACGTGCGACCACGTCGCCCCGGCGTCCGAGGAGCGGAAGACTCCGGTGCCGAAGCCGGCGCTGTTGCGGTCCGTCGCCTCGCCCGTCCCGGCCCAGATCACTCGCGGGTCCGACGGGGCCACCGCGACGGCGCCGATCGAGAAGACCTTCTCCTCCTTCATCAGCGGCGAGAACGTCGCGCCCGCATTCGTCGTCTTCCAGAGGCCGCCCGTGGCGTGGCCGAGGTAGAAGGTGGCGGGGTCTTCCGGGTCGACAGCGATCGAGACGACCCGTCCTCCCATGACCGATGGACCGATGGACCGTGCTTTCAGGGCAGCGAGCTGGGTGGAGGGCGGCGTGCCTGGGAGCGCCGGGGCTGGGGCGACGGCGGCCTTCGCGGCGAGGAGGAGGCTTGCGGCGAGGAGCGCGCTCACTTGCCCAGCTCCCCGGCAGCGCGGGCGGCCGTCTCGATACCGCGGGCGAGGACGGAGCGGATGCGCCCGTCTTCCATTGCGAGGATGCCCGCGATCGTGCAGCCGGCGGGGGTCGTCACGTCGTCCTTCAGGGCCGCGGGGTGACGGCCCGTCACGAGGACCATCTCCGCGGCGCCGAGGGCCGCCTGCGCGGCCAGCTCGATGGCGGCCGCGCGGGGCAGGCCGCGCATGACGCCGCCGTCGGCGAGCGACTCGAGGACGACGTAGATGAACGCCGGGCCGCTCGCCGAGAGGGCGGTCACGGTGTCCATGTGCTTCTCCTCAAGCTCCATCGTCCGCCCCATCGTCGAGAAGATGTCGAGGGCCACGGCCGCGTGTTCGTCCGTGGCGTGCGCCCCTTTCGAGACGACCGTCATCCCCTTGCCGATGAAGCAGGGGGTGTTCGGCATCGCACGGACGACCGGAATCCCCTCGCCGACCGCCTCCTCGATGGCCGCTGTCGAGATGCCGGCGGCGATCGAGACGAGGAGCGGCGCGTGGCCGAGCGCACCCTTCGCCTTCAGCCCGTCACACGCCTTCGCCACGTCCTTCGGCTTCAGGCAGAGGACGACGATGTCGGCCCCGCGGGCCGCCTCGGCGTTGTCGGTCGTGCAGAGCAGGCCCAGCTCGCCGGAGATCTTGTCGGCAGTCTGGCGGGTTCGTGCGGTGCAGGCGAGCTGCCCCGGTTCCACCTTGCCGGAACGCAGGAGTCCCCCTGCCAGCGCGCGTCCCATGGTCCCCGAGCCGATGATGGCGATCCGCTTTCCGGTGAGCATTGATCCGTCTCCTGTGCCTGGGAAGGGCGGGGGAATCGTACTCGACGGTGTCCGGGGCCGAGGTGCGACCTAGAATGAAGGCAAGCGGAGGAGCGGTGGACGACCGGACCCGGACGATGGACCAGAGTCCGCGCGTGAGTTCCCGGGACGAGACGGGCGGAATCCGCCTCTTCGCCGCGGGAACGGCCGTCGGCTCCCGCTTCGAGATCCGCTCGGTCCGTGGGACAGGCGGCTCGGCGGTCGTCTACTCCGCCTTCGACCGCGACCTGAAGCAGGTCGTCGCTCTCAAGGTCCTCCGCGCCGACCGGACGAGCCCCGCGGCGCTCGCGCGGCTGCGGCGGGAGGTGGCGATCGCGCGGCAGGCGGCGAGCCCCCGCCTCGTCCGCGTCTTCGACATCGACGCCTCGGGCGAGTCGGTCTTCCTCTCGATGGAGGACGTCGCGGGCGGGTCGCTCAGGGAGAGGCTCGCTGAAGGCGCGCTTCCGTTCGAGGAGACGCTCCGGATGGCGGGAGAGATTCTCGAAGGTCTCGCGGTCCTGCACGGCCTCGGGATCGTCCACCGCGACGTGAAGCCGGGAAACGTACTGCTTGCGGCCGATGGCTCCGTCAAGCTCGCCGACTTCGGCCTCGCGCGCCACTTCGAGGCGGACGAGACCCGGGCCACCGCGACCGACACCATCGTAGGGACGGTCGAGTACCTCTCGCCGGAGCAGGCGCTCGGGAAGGACCTCGACGGCCGCAGCGACCTCTACTCGTTCGGGATCACGCTCTGGGAGATGCTGACCGGTGGCGTGCCGTTCCGCCGCGACTCGGCCGTAGGGACGGCGCTCGCGCACGTCCGGGAACCGGCGCCTCCTCTGCGCTCCGTGAGGTCCGACACGCCGCCCTGGCTGGACGCATTCGTGGCCCGGCTCCTCAGGAAGGAGCCGGGCGAGAGGTATGCGTCGGCCGAGGCGGCGCTCGCCGACCTGCGTTCGCGCCGGGCGACGGGGACGATCGCACGCCGCGGCCGGCAGTGGGGTCTCGCGGCGGCGGCCACCCTCGGCGTCGCGGTGCTCGCCGCCGCTTTCCTCGCGAGACCTCTGCTGCGTCTGTCACCCGAGCCCGCAGGGTTCGCCCCGCGGGCAGACGGCCGCGGCGTCGTCGCTCTCGACGCGCGAGGGCGTGCTCTCTGGGACCGGACCGACATCCCAAACGAAACGGCCATCCTCCGCTTCCGGAGGCCCGGCGGGAAGAGCGGCGTCGCCGGGGTCGTGGCCGATCAACCCGACGGGGGCAGGGGCGGGCTGAGGATCGTGCTCCTCGAACCCGCCTCGGGGGCGGTCCGCAAGGAAATCCTCGTCGCGCCTCCCGACGGGTCGAGCCTCTGGGACCTGCCGAGCCGGTTGGGGTTCGGAGCCCTCGAGGCCGTCGACGCGGACGGCCGCGACGGCGACGAGCTGATCCTCTCCCTCGTCGACCCCCAGTCCTTCCCGTCGGCGGTCCTCCTCGTCGATCCCGAAACGGCCGTCTCGCGGCCAGTCCTGATGGCCAGCGGGCACCAGGTCTTCCTTGGGTCCGTCGACCTCGACGGGGACGGGAAGAACGAGCTGCTCTTCGCATCGGCGGCCAACAGGCTCGGGCAGTACGCAGCGGTCGCCGCCGTTCGCCCGGCCGTTCTCGGTAGTCCGGAGAGGACCGTGGAAGGCGCCCGATCGTGGCCGGCGACTTCTCCGGACCTGAGCGTCTTCGAGGACCGCCTCGACTCCCTCGCCTGGTATGCGCTCGGCCCCGCCTGGCGCTCCGGTGCCGCCAAGCGCATGGAGGTGGATTCCCAGGCTCGGGTCCTCCGCTTCTCGGGCCTCTCGGCCGAGCCGTTCGAGCTCGGATTCGACGGATTCCCGGCGAAGCGCCGTTCCCCTCTCGGGACTGCGGATCGCCAGAAGCGCCGCACGTCGGCGTGGCTGCTCCTCCGCCGCGCCGCGTGGCTCCACGGCGCGGGCGATTCCCCGGGAGCCGCGGCCGCGGCGGCAGAAGCCGTCAGGACGATCGCCCCGGCGGGCGATCCCTCTCTTCTCGAGTGGGCTCGGCGGACGGAGGCCCGCCTCGAGATTGCCGCCGGCCGTGCGTACGAAGGAGAACGGCTCTACCGGGCGGTCGGCCGCGACGCCGTGGCGCGGACCTCCGTCGAGTTCGACGCCGCACGCGCCCTCCACCTTTCCGGAGAGCTTTCGCGCGCGATCCCGTGGTACCGCGGCGCCGTTCTCGGACGGGGAGATCGGGAGGAGCCGTGGATCGTCGTCGCGGGGTGCGAGGACGCCCTGCTCGCGCTCTGCGAGCGCCGACGCTTTGACGAGGCGCTCGCCCTCATCGACGCCACCCAGGTGGCCTGGAGCTGGAAGGAGGAGATGAAGGCGTTCGTCCTCTGGCGGGCGGGCAGGCCCGCACCGCTCCCGTCGGGGAGCGAGCCGGCGACCTCGCTCCGGCGCACCTGGCTCCTCGAGGGCCGCCTCGCCGGCGGGGCCGATGCCGGGGCTCTCCTTCCGGCGGTGCTTGCCGAGAAGGAGAGGGCTTCCGGCAACGAGGAGCTTCTTTCCCTTCTCGAGGCCGAGCTCTTGTTGCGTACCGGGAAGGGTCATGAAGCGTGGAACGTCGCGGCCCCCGCCTTTCGCCGCGCTCTGGGCGCGCCGCGCGCGGGACGTCACGGCCCGCGGTCACCTCGCCCTCGCCGCCGACCGGGCGGTACGTGCCGCCGAAGCCGCGGGCTCCCGGGCCGAGGCCCTCCGGATCCGCGCCGATGTCCGCCGTTTCCTCGCCGCGGCCCGCTGACCAGGCTGCCCGGAGGGTCGCCGGTGACCGGAATGGCCCCTGTGTCCGGCCCCGGACTAGAATCCGCCCCGCCCGTCCGGGCGAAACGAGATCCGAAGAGGGGACTCCGAGATGAAAGTTCACGAGTACCAGGCGAAGGAGATCCTCCGTCGCTACGGTGTCCCGACCCCGACGGGCCGCGTCACCGACAGTCCGGAGGAGGCCCGCCAGATCGCGAAGGACCTGGGCGGCAAGGCCGTCGTGAAGGCCCAGATCCACGCCGGCGGGCGTGGCAAGGGGGGCGGCGTCAAGCTCGCGAAGAGCCCAGACGAAGCCTTCGAGGCCGCCAAGGCGATCATCGGCATGCAGCTCGTCACCCACCAGACCGGCCCCGAGGGGCGCAAGGTCAAGAAGGTGCTCGTCGAGGCGGCGGCCGACATCGCGCAGGAGCTCTACCTCGGCATCACTCTCGACCGGGCCATCGGCAAGCCGGTCCTCATGGCGTCGAAGTTCGGCGGCATGGAGATCGAGGAGGTCGCCCACAAGGACCCGACGGCGATCCTGAAGGAGCCGTTCGACGCGATCGCCGGCCTCCAGCCGTTCCAGGCGCGCAAGGTCGCCTACGCGCTCGGCCTGACGGGGGAGACGCACAAGAAGGCGGTCCCCTTCCTTCTCGCCCTCGCGAAGGCCTACGTCGAGACCGACTGCTCGCTCGCCGAGATCAACCCGCTGATGATCACCGGCTCGGGCGACGTCGTGGCGCTCGACGCCAAGATGAACTTCGACGACAACGCCCTCTTCCGGCACCTCGACATCAAGGAGTACCGGGACCTCGACGAGGAGGACCCGCTCGAGGTCGAGGCGTCGAAGTTCAACCTCAACTACATCAAGCTCGACGGCAACGTCGGCTGCATGGTGAACGGCGCGGGCCTGGCGATGTCGACGATGGACATCATCCAGTACGCCGGCGGGAGCCCCGCGAACTTCCTCGACGTCGGCGGCGGCGCCAACGAGGAGCAGGTCCGCAACGCGATGCGGATCATCCTCTCGGACCCGAACGTCAAGGGGGTCCTCATCAACATCTTCGGCGGCATCATGCGGTGCGACATCATCGCCAGCGGCGTCGTGAAGGCGGTGAAGGAGATCGGCTGCACCATCCCCGTCGTCGTCCGCCTCGAGGGGACGAACGTCGAGGAGGGGAAGGCGATCCTGCGCGACTCCGGCCTCGCCGTCATCCCGGCCGACGGGATGAAGGACGCCGCGGAGAAGATCATCGCCGCGGTCGCGAAGGGGGGAAACTGAGATGGCCAGCTGGCTCAGCACCGACACGAAGGTCCTCGTCCAGGGCCTGACGGGTCGCGAGGGGAAGTTCCACGCCCTCGCCGGGCGTGACTACGGGACCCAGGTCGTCGCGGGCGTCACCCCCGGCAAGGGAGGCACCGACGTCGAGGGGATCCCGGTCTTCAACACCGTCCACGAGGCGGTCGAGAAGACGGGAGCCAACGCGTCGCTCCTCTTCGTCCCGCCGCCGGCCGCGGCCGACGGGATCATGGAAGCCGCCGACGCGGGCGTCGCCCTCGTCATCGCGATCACGGAGGGGATCCCGGTCAACGACATGATCCGGGTCAAGGCGTTTCTCGCGGATCGCCCGAACGTCCGCCTCGTCGGGCCGAACTGCCCGGGCGTCATCCGCCCGTCGGCGAAGGTGAAGCTCGGCATCATGCCGGCGCGGATCCACCGCCCCGGCAAGGTCGGCATCGTCTCCCGCTCCGGGACCCTCACCTACGAGGCGGTCGGCCAGACGACCGCGCTCGGGCTCGGCCAGTCGACCTGCATCGGCATCGGTGGCGACCCGGTCAACGGCACGAACTTCATCGACTGCCTCGAGATGTTCAAGGACGACCCGGAGACCGAGGCGATCATCATGATCGGCGAGATCGGCGGGAGCGCCGAGGAAGAGGCGGCCGCCTGGATCCAGGCGAACCTGAAGAAGCCCGTCGCCTCCTTCATCGCCGGCCGCACGGCCCCTCCGGGCCGCCGCATGGGTCACGCCGGCGCGATCATCTCCGGCGGCAAGGGGACCGCGACCGAGAAGGTCGCCGCCCTCCGCGCCGCGGGCGTCCTCGTCGCCGACTCCCCGGCCCTCATCGGCGAGACGCTGCTGAAGGCCATCAAGGGCTGAACGGACAACAGGAGACCATCTTGGAAAAGACCTTCGCGATCATCAAGCCCGACGCCGTCGAAGCGAAGAACGCGGGAAAGATCCTCGCCCGGATGGAGGCCGAGGGCTTCCGCGTCGTGGCGATGAAGTTCCACCGGATCACGAAGGGCGAGGCCGAGGGGTTTTACGCCGAGCACGCGGGCAAGGGCTTCTTCGGCTCCCTCGTCGCCTACATGACGTCGGGTCCGGTCTTCGTCGCCGTCCTCGAGCGGGAGAACGCCGTTGCCCACTGGCGCGCCGTCATGGGCGCCACGAACCCGGCCAACGCCGACGAAGGGACGATCCGCAAGGAGTTCGGCCAGTCGATCGAGCGCAACGCCTCGCACGGCTCGGCCAATCTCGCCGACGCCGCCCGCGAGGTGACGTTCTTCTTTTCCCAGGCCGAGCTGCTCTAAGCCGTTCGTCCGGCGCGGTCCTGCCCCGTCCGCGGAGGGCGGGGCCGCCCTCCTGCGACAATCCTCCGGTGAGAGGACCGGTCCCGACCGTCACCATGCTCCTTCTCGTGGCAACGATGGCTGCGACGGGGGAGGAGTCCCTCCGCCTCGGCGGCGGGTTCGGCCGGCCGACTCCCACCCAAACGCCGGCTCCGCGGCCCAGCCCCTCTCCCGCGATCGCCCGGCCGTTACCGGTGGTTGCGAAGTCCCCGACGCCCCTGCCACCTGGTGCGGTCGTCGCGTTACCGGCCGGACCGCCGGCGCCGGCCTCCTCGCCCACGGCGATGGCGTCCGCGGTTTCGGGCACCCCCGCGCGCCCCCCGGCGCCGTCCCCGGTGCCCGCCGCCCGCACCGTGACGCCGGCAGCCCGTCCCCGCTCACCCGCCGCGCCGGCCGTCCGCCCGCGGGCTGTGGCGACGCCCCAGCGGGCCGCCGCCGACGTTTCCGTGGGCTACGTCCTCGTCCCGTTCGTCGTCACGGACCGGAAGGGACGCCCCATCGGGGATCTCAGGGAAAAGGACGTCACGCTCCTCGCCGACGGCGTTCCGGTGGCGTACGACCTCTTCCAGGGGAGCGGGGACGCCCCGGTCTCCTACGCCGTCCTTCTCGACGGGTCGGGCTCGATGGGTCTCGGCGGGAAGATGGAAGGGGCGTGGGCCGCGCTCGAGACCCTCGCGGCGACCCGGGTCCCCGGCGACGACTTCGCCCTCTTCGTCTTCGCCGAGGGAGAGGTGAAGGAGATCGTCGGGTTCACGGAAGACGCCGGGAGGATCGTCGCCGCGGCGCGGCAGGTGAAGCCGTGGGGAAAGACCGCGTTCCGCGACGCCCTCGCCCGGATGCCGGAGAAGAGTCTCCAGGGCAAGAACGGCTCGAGGGCCATCGTTCTTCTCTCCGACGGCATCGACAACGACTCCCGGATCACGGAGCCCGAGCTGGCGAAGATGATGGAGGGGGTCGAGGTTCCGGTCTTTCCTCTCGGTCTCCGTTCCCCCGGGGCCCTCATGCAGCCGCTCCCTGGCATGACCGTGGAGTGGATGCTCGACATCGATGTGCTCAGCCACATCGCCCGGATCACCGGGGGGCGAATGGCCGTGGTCGACGACCCGGCCCAGCTCCCCGCCCGTATCCTCGACATTCAAAAAGACTTGCGGTCTCAATATCTGATTGGTTTCTCCCCGACGGGCCTCGGTCCGGTAAGATATCGACGCCTCACCTTGAGGGTGGCCGGACCGGCCCGCCCCGTCCGCGTGAGGGCCGGATACCGTGGTTCCGACCCTCCCGCGCTCGGGCCGCGCAGTTCCGGAACCAAATGAGCGAACGGTGAGGCCGTCCATCGGACGCTGAGGAGGAATGGAATGACGAAGCTGAACCGGGCTGCCCTCGTGGGCGTTGCCGTCCTCGTGACGGGCGCGTTCGGGTGCGCCACCACGAAGACGGTCGACGAGAAGATCGCCGCGGCCACGGCCAAGACCGATCAGAAGATCGAGACGGTCGAGACCCAGGTCGAGGACCTGCAGACGAAGCAGAAGGCGACCGAGGCGAAGGTCGACGCCCAGGGCCAGGAGATCGCCAAGCTCTCCCAGTCCGCGCAGGAAGCCCTCAAGCGCGCCCAGGAAGCCGGGATCCTCGCCAAGGGGAAGGTCGTCTTCGAGCAGACCTTCACCGAGGACCGCGTCAAGTTCCGCAGCGGCTCGGCCGAGCTGAACGACGACGCCAAGGTTGCCCTCGACGAGTTCGCGGTGAAGGTCAAGGAGCTGGCCCGCCCCGTCTGGATGGAGATCCAGGGGCACACCGACTCGACCGGGACCGACGAGATCAACGATGCCCTCGGCGAGAAGCGCGCCGAATCCGTCCGCCGCTACCTCGCGCGCACGCACAAGCTCGCGATCCAGCGGATGACGACCATCTCCTACGGCGACACGCTCCCGGCCGACACGGGCAAGGGCAACAAGGCCCGCGCCGCCAACCGCCGGGTCGTCCTCGTCGTCCTCGAGTAGCTTTTCAGCGTTTCTTCGAAGGGCCGGGCGCTCCGGGCTTTCCGGATCGCCCGGCTTTTGCTTTGCGCTTCCGGAGCTCGGAGAGGAGCTCCTCGAAGTCCCTCGCGGGCGGCGTGGAGACCGACACCTTTCCGCCGTCGGGTTTCTCCCACCCCAGGTGCCCGGCGTGGAGGGCCTGCCGTTTGAACGGAATCGGGAAGCCCGGCTTCTTCGGGTCGCGGTAGACCTGATCGCCGACGAGCGGGTGTCCGGCGTGCGAGAAATGGATCCGGATCTGGTGCGTCCGCCCCGTCCTGAGCCTCGCCTCGACGAGGGTCGCGATCCCGAACCTCTCCAGGACCTTCCAGTCGGTGACTGCCTTGATCCCCGTCTCGCCGTCCCGGGCCACGCGCTTGCGCCGTTCGCCCTCCTCGAGGATCGGCCAATCGAACGTCCCCTGGTCCCCGGCGAGGTTCCCCTCCACGACCGCCACGTACCGGCGGTCCACCGTGTGCGCGCGAAGCTGAGCCTGAAGGCTCACCATCGCCTTCCGGCTCCGAGCGAAGACGAGGGCTCCGGACGTCTCCTTGTCGAGCCGGTGGACGACGCCGACGTAAGCCCGTCCCTTGCCCGCCTTCGCCGCCCACGAAGAGACGCGGGAGAGGAGCGAGTCCTTCTCCTTGGCCTCGGTCGGGTGCGTCAGGAGCCCCGCGGGCTTGACCACCGCCACCGCGTCGTCGTCCTGGTAGAGGATCGTGAGGGACGTGTCGACCTTCCGCCTGACTTTGCGGTTCGGGTCGAACACGACGGTGTCCTTCTCCGTCACGAGCGCACCCGGGTCGTCGACGACGGCACCGTTCACCGTCACCTGTCCCTCGATCACCGAGCGCTTGAGGCGCGAGGCGGTTTCGGCGGGGTAGAGGGCCGCGAGCCGGCGCACGATGCGAGTGTTGTCCATCGGGGGAATCGTCTCACGCGCCGCGCAGGTAGACTTTCGCCATGTCGAACGCAGCGACCGACCTCTTCGCCCGCCGCCGCGAGCGGTTCTTCGACCGCGTGAAGGAGGGGGTGGCGATCCTCTTCGCCACGCCCGAGCAGCACCTCGGGTGGGACACGGCCTACCGCTACCGGCCCGATCCCGACCTCTTCTACCTGACGGGGTTCGGCGAGCCGGAGACGGTCGCGGTCCTCGACGCGGGGGCGCGGGCGTACTTCCTCTTCGTGAGGCCCAGGGACCGCGAGAGGGAGACCTGGGAGGGGAGGCGCGCGGGAACGAAGGGGGCGGTGAAGGTCCACGGTGCCGACGAGGCCTGGGAGGTGGGGGAGCTGGAGAAGAGGCTTCCCGAGCTGATCCGAGGCTCGTCGAGTCTCCACTACGCCTTCGGGATCGACGAGAAACGCGACCTCCTCGTCGCCTCGATCCTCGGCCGGTTCCGGCGCGAGGCGCGCATCCCGCAGCGCGGGCCGGTCGCCGTGAACGACGTGACGGACGTGATCCACGAGCTGCGCCTGCGCAAGGAACCGGAAGAGGTCGCCCTCATGGAGCGGGCCGCGGCGATCGCGGCCGTGGCGCACGACGAGGCGCGCGAGATGGCGCGGCCGGGGCGGATGGAGTACGAGGTGGAGGCGGCCATCGCGAGGCGCTTCCGGACGGAAGGGGCGTCGGGGCCGTCGTACGAGACGATCGTCGCCTCGGGCCCGAACGCCACGACCCTCCACTACGTCGAGAACGACCGGAAGATCGAGGACGGCGACCTCGTCCTCGTCGATGCGGGGTGCGAGTACGAAGGCTACGCGTCGGACATCACCCGGACGTTCCCCGCCTCGGGGCACTTCCGTCCGGAGCAGGAGGCGGTCTACCGCGTCGTCCTCGCGGCCCAGCACGCGGCCATCGCGAAGGTGAGGCCGGGCGGGCGCTTCCAGGACGTCCACGACGCGGCGGTCGAGGTCCTCATCGACGGTCTCTTCGAGCTGGGGCTCCTCTCGGGGAAGCGAAAGAAGGCGGTCGAGAAAGGGGACTACACCCGTTTCTACATGCACCGGACGTCGCACTGGCTCGGGATGGACGTCCACGACCGGGGCCGCTACCACGACGCGAAGGGGGAGTGGCGGCTGCTGGAGCCGGGGATGGTCCTGACGGTGGAGCCGGGGCTCTACATCCGGCCCGACGAGAAGAAGGTGCCGGCCTCGTTCCTCGGGATCGGCGTGCGGATCGAGGACGACGTCCTCGTGACCGCGGAAGGCCACCGCATCCTCACCTCCGCCGCGCCGAAGTCGGTCGAGGCGATGTGCGCGCCCGCGGAGAAGCGGACAACCCGAAAGGTGAAGGCGGGCCCGAAGGCATCGGCGAAACCGGGCAAGGCCTGACCGCGCCGGGGCGGGTCACTCGAGCGAGAAGCCGCGGTCGAGGCAGGCGAGGGCCTCTTCGCCGAGGCGCGCGAGGTCTTCCTTGCCGTCGGTATTGAACCAGTGCCGCATGGTCGCGCGGATGACGCCGATCGCCGCGCCCGCGAAGACGCGGGCCCGCAGCTCCGAGGCGTGGCCGGGGCCGGCGCGTTCCCGGAACGCGCGGGACATCGCGGACTCCCAGTCCCTGTCGATCTCGCGCTCGCGGGCGAGGAGGGCGGGAGACGTCTGGATCAGCTTCTGCTGGGCCACGAGCTGGGCACGGTTCGCCATGTATTCGCGAGCGAAGGCATTCGCCGTGCGGCGCAGGGTCGCCACGGGCCGCTCGTCCGGCGGCGCGCTCACGAGAAACTCCACGAAGCGGTCCAGCCGTTCCTTCCGGTGCGGGAAGACCAGGGCTTCCTTGTTCAGGAAGTAGCGGAAGAACGTCCGCCGGCTGACCCCGGCCGCCTCGCAGATCTCGTCGATCGTGGTGGCCTCGAACCCCTTCTTGTGGAAGAGCCGGTTCCCGATTTCCAGTAGTGCGCGCCGGGTGGCCTCCTTTTTCTTTTCACGCAGGGGCCTTGGCGTTTTCACAGGGGGAAGGATATAACTGCGCCTCAGTGCAAAACGCCACTCAGTGCCACTTTCCAGGGACCACCGGGCCGTGACCCTTCCCGCCTCTCCGGCGCGCTGGCGACCGGACGGACGCCTCCCGGCCTTCACGCCGGCCGAGATCGGGAGCGCGCTCGAGGAGATCCGGTCCACGGCCCACGTCGTCCGCGAGGACGAGGGACGGATCGGTCTCGGCCTCGGGGGTGAGCTGCTCTCCGCGGAGGGCCGTGGCCTGACCGCCGGTACCTTCCCGCACCTGGCATCCCTGCCGCCCCTCTACCCGGAGTGGCTCGGGGACCGGACGTTTTCCGAGACGCACGGAGCCCGGTTCCCCTACGTCACGGGCTCGATGGCCAACGGCATCGCCTCGGTCCGCCTCGTCTCCGAGGTGGCGCGCGCCGGATTCCTCGGTTTCTTCGGGGCGGCTGGGCTTTCGCCGGGCCGCGTCGAGGGGGCACTGGCCGAGCTGGAGAAGGAGCTGGGCGCCAGCGGCTTTCCCTGGGGCGCGAACCTGATCCACAGCCCGAACGAGCCCGCGCTCGAGGAGGCCGTGGCCGACCTCTACCTGAGGAAGGGCGTCACGCGGGTGGAGGCCTCGGCCTACATGGCGCTGACGCCGGCCGTCGTCCGGTACGCGGCCACGGGCCTGACGACGGATCCCTCCGGGCGAACCCGGAGGAAGAACCACCTCTTCGCGAAGATCTCGCGCGAGGAAGTGGCGATGCGCTTCCTGGAGCCCCCCCCTGCCGAGATCCTGCGAGTCCTGGTGGAGAGAGGCCAGCTGACGGCGGAGGAGGCGAGGCTTGCCGGGGGCCTCCCGCTGGCGGAAGACCTCACCGCGGAAGCCGACTCCGGCGGTCACACCGACAACCGGCCGCTGACCGCACTCCTCCCGGCGCTCCTGCGACTCCGCGACCGGGTCGCCGCCGAGCGCGGATACCGGCAGGCGGTGCGCGTGGGCGCGGGCGGCGGCCTCGGAACGCCTTCGTCTGTGGCGGCGGCGTTCGCCCTCGGCGCCTCCTACGTCGTGACCGGCACGGTGAACCAGGCCTGCGTCGAGAGCGGCCTCCACGAGAGCGGCCGGGCGCTCCTGGCGGAAGCGGGCATCGCCGACGTGATCATGGCGCCCGCGGCCGACATGTTCGAGCTGGGCGTCACGGTGCAGGTCCTGCGCCGGGGAACGATGTTCGCCGTCCGTGCGAAGAAGCTCTACGAGCTCTACCGCTCCTGGCCGTCGCTCGAGAGCATCCCTGCCGCCGAGAGGGAAAAGGTCGAGACGCAGCTCCTCAAGGCGACGTTCAGCGAAGCATGGACTTCGACGCGCGCCTTCTGGGCGGCCCGCGACCCGCGCGAGGTGGCGAGGGCCGAGGCCGACCCACGCCACCTCATGGCGCTCGTCTTCCGCTCGTACCTCGGCCTCTCGAGCCGCTGGGCGATCGCAGGCGAGCCCGGACCGCAGCACCGACTACCAGATCTGGTGCGGACCGGCGATGGGCGCGTTCAACTCGTGGGTCCGCGGCAGCTTCCTGGAGAAGCCCGAGAGCCGGACCGCCGTCCAGGTCGCCCGCAACCTGATGGAGGGGGCCGCTGCGGTGACACGCGCGCAGCAGCTCCGCGCCTCGGGGCTCGCCGTTCCGCCCTCCGCATTCGACTTCCGCCCGCGTCCCCTTTCCTGACCCTTCGTCCCGAAGCTCCGAACCGTCCGACGACGAGGCCCGAATGACCCACGACTCCTCCCCGAACCGCCAGCCCATCGCCGTCGTCGGCGTGAGCGCCCTCTTTCCCGGATCCACGGATGCCACCGGCTTCTGGAAGGACATCCTCGCCGGCACGGACCTGATCCGCGACGTTCCGCCGAGCCACTGGCTCGTCGAGGACTACTACGACCCCGACCCGGCCGCGCCCGACAAGACCTACGCGAAGCGGGGCGCGTTCCTCGACCCGGTCGACTTCGATGCGCTCGGCTGGGGCGTTCCCCCTTCGACGATCCCGGCGACGGACACGTCCCAGCTCCTCGCCCTCGTCGTGGCGCAGAAGGTCCTCCAGGACGCTCTTCGCGAACAGTTCGAGACGGCGGACCGCTCGCGCGTCTCCGTGATCCTCGGCGTGACGAGCGCCCAGGAGCTCCTCTCCAGCATGGTGAGCCGGCTTCAGAGGCCGGTCTGGGTGAAGTCGCTCCGCGAGTCGGGCCTGCCCGAAGACGAGGTGACGGCGATCTGTGACCGGATCGCGAACCACTACGTGCCGTGGCAGGAGTCGACCTTCCCGGGTCTCCTCGGCAACGTCGTCGCGGGGCGGATCGCGAACCGCCTGAACCTGGGCGGCACGAACTGCGTCACCGACGCGGCCTGCGCCTCGACCCTGAGCGCGCTCTCGATGGGAGTCGCCGAGCTGCAGCTCGGGCACAGCGACCTCGTCATCTCCGGCGGCGTCGACACGCTGAACGACATCTTCATGTTCCTCTGCTTCTCGAAGACGCCGGCGCTCTCGCCGACCGGCGACTGCCGGCCGTTCAGCGACAAGGCCGACGGCACGATGCTCGGCGAAGGGCTCGGGATGGTCGCGCTCAAGCGCCTCGCCGACGCGGAGCGGGACGGCGACCGGATCTACGCCGTGATTCGCGGCGTCGGCTCCTCCTCGGACGGTCGCTCCAAGAGCGTCTACGCGCCGGTGCCGGCGGGACAGGCGAAAGCGCTCGACCGCGCCTACGAGCTGGCGGGCTACGGCCCCCAGACCGTCGAGCTCGTGGAAGCGCACGGGACCGGGACGAAGGCCGGCGACGTCGCCGAGTTCGAGGGGCTGCGGCAGGTGTTCGACGGCGCCGGACGCAAAGACCGGCAGTGGTGCGCGCTCGGCTCGGTGAAGAGCCAGATCGGCCACGCGAAGGCCGCAGCCGGCGCGGCGGGCCTCTTCAAGGCGATCATGGCGCTCCACCACGGGGTGCTCCCCCCGACGATCAAGGTCGACGCGCCGAACCCGAAGCTCGGCCTCGACGAGAGCCCCTTCTACCTGAGCACGAAGGCGCGCCCCTGGGTGCGCGATGCCCGCCACCCGCGCCGGGCCTCGGTGAGCGCGTTCGGTTTCGGCGGCTCGAACTTCCACGTCGCACTCGAGGAATACCGCGGGCCGGCGCCGCGCGCGGCGCGCCTCGGGACTCTCGCGAGGGAGATGGTCGTCGTGTGCGGGGATGACGCGGCAGAAGTCGTGGCGAAGGCGCGCGAGCTCGCGATGGAGGCCGCCGGAATCGGGGAAGCGGGCCGGCTCGCGAGACGCGCCCACGAGAGCCAGGAGGCCTATCGGCCGGACGCGACCGCGCGTCTCGCCGTCCTCGCCGCCGACGGGGCCGACCTCGCGGCGAAGCTCCTCGAGGCCGCGAAGCGGATCGAGGCCGCTCCCGGCGAACCCTTCGCGCTGCCGGACGGCAGCGCGTTCGGTGCGGGCCTGCACGAGGGTAAGGTCGCCTTTCTCTTCCCGGGGCAGGGGAGCCAGTACGTGGGGATGGGCGCCGACCTCGCGATGGGATTCGCCCCGGCGCTCGGCGCCTGGGATCGCGCCGCGAACCTCGAGATGGAGGATGGGACCTCGCTCCACGAGGTGGTCTTCCCGAGACCGGGATTCGGCGAGGAGAAGGAGAAGCGCGACCTCGCGAGGCTCACCTCGACGCAGTGGGCCCAGCCGGCGATCGCCTGCGTTTCGCTCTCACAGCTTGCCCTCCTCGACGAGATCGGAATCCGTGCCGACCTGGTCGGGGGGCACAGCCTCGGCGAGGTCGTCGCCCTTCGCGCGGCGAGCGTCTTCGCGAGTGAAGAGGATCTCCTGAGAGTGGCGCGCCGCCGCGGCGAGCTGATGGCCGAGGCGGCCGCGATCCCGGGCGCCATGACGGCGCTGAACCTGCCGGTCGGAAAGGTCCGCGAGCTCCTCGCGCGCCTCGCCCCGCGGGTCGTCGTCGCGAACCACAACGGTCCGGCGCAGGTCGTCGTCTCGGGCGCGACGGCCGACGTCGCGGATTTCGAAACGAGCCTGAAGGCGGAGGGAATCACGTTCCAGCGGCTCCCGGTTGCCACCGCGTTCCACTCGAGCCTGGTGGCGGGCGCCTGCGAGCCGTTCTCCCTCTTCCTCGCGGAGGTCCCGTTCGCGTCGCCCGCGCTGCCGGTCTATTCGAACGCCCTCGCCGCCGCGCACGGGACCGCCCCCGACGAGCTCCGCTCGGCCCTCGCGGGCCAGGTCGCGAGCGAGGTCCGCTTCGTCGAGATGGTCGAAGGGATGTACGCCGCAGGGGCCCGCACGTTCCTCGAGGTCGGCCCGGGCTCGGTCCTCACGGGCCTCCTGGGACGGATCCTCGACGGCCGTCCCCACCTCGCCGTCAGCCTCGACAGGAAGGGGAGGAACGGCGTCGAGTCGCTCCAGCTCGCGCTCGCGCGGCTCGTGGCGGCGGGCGTGGCGGTGTCGCCCGCGAACCTCTTCGCGGACTGTCGCCCGCCCGTGCGGGAAGCGGCCGCGTCCCGCTCGAAGCTCGCCGTGTCGATCAACGGCAGCAACCACGGAAAGCTCTATCCCCCGCCGGGCGGCGCCGCGTCGCTCCCCGCCCCGAACCCGCCGCGGCCCGTGCAGCCCGTGCTGCAGGCCGCCCCCGCTCCGGCGAGACCTGTCGTCGCAGCGACGCGAGAGGACCAGTTGAAGCACGAGACCGCGCCGTTCCCCGCTCCGCCTTCGTCTTCCGTCGCACCCGCCGGTTCCCTCGCCGGCGCTCCCTCCGACTGGGTCCTGGCCTTCCAGGAGACGCAGAGGCAGACCGCCGAAGCGCACGCCGTCTATCAGAGGGCGATGGCCGAGAGCCACTCCTCTTTCCTGCGCGTCGCGGAGTCGGGAATGCTCGGCCTCACCGCGATGGTGACGGGCCGGGCCATCGCGATGCCGGCGGTCCCGGCCACGAGGGAGACGGCCTCGCGGATCGTTCCCGCGCCGCCGGCGCCGGCGTGGACGCCTCCGCCGGCTCCGGTGCCGGTCGTTCACGCGGTCGAGGCGCCTAGGTCCGCCGAGGCGCCGCCCACCGCGCGCCCTGTCGCCGTCGTGCCGGCCGCAGCGAAGGTCCCGACTCCCGTCGCGCCGCCCTCCCACGCCGACCTGCAGGCCCTGATGCTCGCGGTCGTCGCCGAGAAGACGGGCTACCCGGCCGACATGCTGAACCTCGGGATGGACCTCGAGGGGGACCTCGGGATCGACTCGATCAAGAGAGTCGAGATCCTGTCGGCGGTCGCCGACCAGGTGCCGGACTTGCGGTCGGTGGACATGGGCCACATGGGGTCGCTGCGCACCCTCGGCGCGATCGTCGAGTACATGAAGGGCATCGGTCCGCAGGAATCGGCGCCTCCGCAAGCAAAGATCACGGCGACGTCCGACGTCGACCTGCAGGCCCTGATGCTCGCGGTCGTGGCGGAGAAGACGGGCTACCCGGCCGACATGCTGAACCTCGGGATGGACCTCGAAGGGGACCTCGGGATCGACTCGATCAAGAGGGTCGAGATCCTCTCGGCGGTCGCCGACCAGGCGCCGGAGCTGCGGTCGGTGGACATGGGGCACATGGGGTCGCTGCGCACCCTCGGCGCCATCGTCGAGTACATGAAGGGCATCGGGGAGCCCGCGGCGGTTTCCGCAGCGGCGCCCGCGTCGGTGCCGGCGACGGCAGCGCCCAACGCGCCCGTCGTGCCCGCCGCGACGCCGGTCCTCCCCGCAATGGCCGCCCCTCCGCTGGGGCGCTTCGTCCTGGAGCGGATCGCGGCTCCCGCGACCGGCCTCGCGCAACCCGGACTCCTCTCTGGCGGCGAGGTCTGGATCACCGGCTCGCCCGAGCTGGACGAGGCGCTCGCCGCGGAGCTGCGTGCCCGCGGCGTGAACGCGAAGGCCACTTCGAGTCTTCCCTCCGCTGCGACGGCGTGCGTCTACCTCGGCGGTCTCAGAGAGGTCGCGGACATTGACGAGGCCATCGCCGTGAACCGCGAGGCGTTCGCTCTCGCGCGTCTGCTCGCGGAGAGGCTCGAGAAGGAGCGCGGCCTCTTCGTGACGGTCCACGACACGGGAGCCTCCTTCGGGACGGGCCCGATGGACCCGCTGCGGGCGTGGCTCGCGGGCCTGCCGGCGCTCGTAAAGACCGCTGGACAGGAGTGGCCGCAGGCTTCTCTGAAAGCCATCGACCTCGAACGGGGTGGCCGTGCGCCGGCGGCGCTCGCGAAGGCCCTCGTGGCCGAGCTGCTCGAAGGGGGCGGGGAGGCGGAGGTGGCGCTCCCGGCGGCCGGAGGGCGGTTCACGCTCCGGAGCGTGGCGAGGCCCGTCTCCGCGGGCGCCCCGGTCATCGTTCCGGGAGACGTCGTCGTCGTGTCGGGCGGCGCCCGCGGTGTCACGGCCGCGTGCCTCGAGGAATGGGCGCGAGAGAGCCGCGCGCGGTTCGTCCTCCTCGGCAGGACGCCGCTCGCAGAGGAACCCGCCCCCTGCGCGGGCATCACGGACGAGGCGGGACTGAAGAAGGCGCTCCTCGCCGAAGCGCGCCACCAGGGGCGGAACCCCGCGCCGGCCGAGCTCGGAGCCCGGGTTCACGAGGTCCTGTCGAACCGCGAGATCCGCCGGACGCTCGCGGCGATCGCGGCCGCGGGCGGCGAGGCGCGTTACGAGCCCGTGAGCGTGGACGACGCCCCGGCGCTCGGTGCCGTCCTCGCCCGGGTCCGAGGCGAGTGGGGTCCCGTCGCCGGGCTCGTCCACGCCGCGGGCGTCCTGGCGGACCGGAAGATCTCGCAGAAGACCGACGAGCAGTTCGACCGGGTCTTCGACACGAAGGTGAAGGGGCTCCGCGCGCTCCTCGCCGCCACCGGGGACGACCCGCTGAAGCTCCTCTGCGTCTTCTCGTCGGTCTCGGCCCGCTGCGGCAACAACGGCCAGGCCGACTACGCCATGGCGAACGAGGTTCTCGCGAAGGTCGCCTGCGCCGAGTCCCGGCGCCGCCCCCAGATCCTCGTGAAGTCGTTCGGGTGGGGACCCTGGGAGGGCGGGATGGTCACGCCCCAGCTCAAGGAGCGGTTCGCCTCGCTCGGCGTCCCGATGATCCCGCTGGCCGCGGGAGCCCGCATGTTCGTCGACGAGGTCCGCGGCGCCGAGCGCTCGGACGTGGAGCTCGTCCTCGGGGGCGAGCCGAAGGCCGAAGCGCTCCTCTTCGCGGGCGCCGAGGCCCGGGTCCAGGAGCTCGAGCTGAAGGTCCAGCGGAGGAGCCACGGCTACCTCGAAGGTCACTCGATCAAGGGGACGCCCGTCATCCCGGTCGTCCTCGCGGCGGAGTGGCTCTCGCGCGCCGCGCGCTCCTTCCGTCCCGGCCTCGCGCTCGCCGCTCTCCACGACATCAAGGTCCTCAAGGGGATAAGGCTCGGAGGATTCGACAACGGGGGCGACCGCTTCGTCATCCAGGCGCGGCAGGTTCTCGGCGGCAGCGGGACCTGGCTGCAGCTGGACGTCCGGGGGTCGGCGGGGACCCATCACTACAGCGCCCGGGCCGAGCTTCTCTCCGAGCTCGGGACGCCGGAGCCGGAACTTCCCGAGCTCGAGCTCGGTGCGTGGTCCGGAGAGCCGATCTACCAGGACCTCCTCTTCCACAGGGGGGCGTTCGAGCTCATCGAGGAGGTCGAGGGGATCTCCGACCACGGCGCCGGAGGGCGCGTGAAGGGTGTCGAGCGCGCCGGCTGGCCGAACGGCACGGCGAACCCCTGGCAGCTCGACGTGGCGGCCCTCGACGGAGGGCTCCAGGTCGCCGTTCTGTACGCGCAGCGGATGCTCGGGCGGGAGAACCTGCCGACGACGATCGGCGAGCTGAGGTCCTATCGGTCCGCCCCGGCCCCGGGCGTCGTGAGCGTGGCCGCGTACCGCCGCAAGGTGGGAAGCCTCGGCGTCACGACCGACATCCACTTCACCGACGACAAGGGCCGGCGCCTCGCGGCCCTCCTCGGAGTCGAGACCCACGCGTACCCGGCCGGCAGCCAGGTCTGACTTGTTGCCGTTCGCCCCGATCGCCATCGTCGGGCGGTCCTGCGTCCTGCCCGGCGCGCTGGACCCGTCCGCGCTCTGGGAGCTCGTCGCCGCGGGCCGCGACCTCGTCGGCCCCGCGCCGGAGGGACGCTGGGGGCTCGAGAGGAGCGAGGTCCTCTGCGCTCCGGGGGCCACGGCGCCGGATGCCTCCTGGTCCGACCGGGGGGGCTACGTCTCCGGGTTCGAGAAGGTCTGGGACCCGTCGGGTTTCGGCGTCGGCGAGAAGGAGCTCGAGGGGCTCGACCCTCTCTCCCACTGGGTTCTCCACACGGCACGGGAGGCGTTGAGGGACTCCGGAGATGCGAGGGCTGGCTCCGGTCACGGAGTTCTCCCCGGTGCCCGGCCGCGGACGGGAGCCATCTTCGGCAACCTCGGCTTCCCCTCGGAGGGGATGGCCGCCTTCGCCCGCAGCGTCTGGACCGGCGACCGTCGCGGCCCCGGGGATGCCGCCGTCGACCCGAGGAACCGTTTCATGAGCGGCGGGACCGCGGCGCTCCTCGGCCGCGCGCTGGGCCTCGGCGCGGGCGCGTTCTGCATCGACGCCGCCTGCGCCAGCGCGCTCTACGCCATCAAGCTGGCCTGCGACAGGCTCCACGACGGCGAGGCCGACCGGATGCTCGCGGGAGCCGTCCAGCGCGCCGACGACCTCTTCCTGCACGTCGGCTTCTGCGCGCTCGGCGCGCTGAGCCGGAGCGGCCGCTCGCGTCCCTTTCACCGGGAGGCCGACGGCCTCGTCCCCGCGGAGGGCGCCGCGTTCGTCGTCCTGAAGCGACTCGAGGACGCGCGGCGGGACGGCGACACGATTCACGGTGTCATCCGGGGCGTGGGCCTCTCGAACGACGGGCGCGGCAAGGGTCTTCTCGCCCCTTCCGAAGAAGGGCAGGAGCGCGCCATCCGGGCCGCGTACGCGCAGGCGGGGTTCGGACCCGAACGGGTCTCCCTCGTCGAGGCGCACGCGACCGGGACGCCCGTCGGAGACGCCGCGGAGATCCGCAGCACGGGCGCGGTCTTCGCGGGGCTCGAAGGCGTGCCGCTCGGATCGCTCAAGTCGAACCTCGGCCACCTCATCACGGTCGCCGGCGTGGCCGGGCTCCTGAAGGTGCTCGGAGCGATGCAGGCCGGATCGCGGCCGCCCACGCTTCACGCCGGGGAGCCGAACGCCGCGCTCGACGGGTCGCCCTTCCGGCTGATCGAACGGCGCGAGCCCTGGCGGTGCGAAGGACCGCGGATCGCCGCGGTCTCGGCGTTCGGCTTCGGCGGGAACAACGCGCACCTGATCGTCTCGGAGGATGCGCCGGAGCTGGACCACCGGCACGTCGCGCGCGCGGCGGCTCTGGCCCCGACGCTCGCCGTCGTCGGGCTCGGCTGCGCCGTCGCGAGCGCCGCCGATCGGCCGCGATTCGCCGAGGCCCTCTTCTCGGACGAGAGCCTCCTCGACGGGCAGGGAGAAGGCCGCATGGGCCCCATCGAGCTGGATCTCGAAGGGCTCCGATTTCCCCCGAAGGACCTCGGACAGACGCTGCCGCAGCAGCTCGCCGCGCTCCGCGCCGCGTCCGAGGCGCTCGCCGGGAGCCCGGCGCTGCCACGCGAGCGGACCGGAGTCTTCGTCGGGATGGAGCCCGACCCGGAGGTCGCCCGGTGGGGGACGCGCTGGCGTCTCGCCCGGACGGCCCGTGAGGCCGGGGCCTCCGCGGAGTGGTTGAAGGGCGCGCGCGACGCGGTCGTCCCCGTCCTCGAGGCGGCGGCCGTCGTCGGGACGATGCCGAACATCCCGGCGAACCGGCTCAGCTCCCAGCTCGACCTCGGTGGGCCCGCGTTCACCGTGCAGGCCGGGGAGGCCTCGGGAACGACGGCCCTTGCCCTCGCGATGAGGGCCCTGCGGTGCAACGAGCTCGATGCGGCGCTCGTCGGCGCCGTCGACCTCTCCTGCGAGCGAGTTCACGCAAGCGCGGTTCGGGCGCTTGCTGGTGGAGTGGAGAACCCGCCCGGGGACGCCGCGGTGGTCCTCGTCGTCAAGCGACTCGAAGACGCCGAGAGGGACGGCGACAGGGTCTGGGCTCTGATCGAGAAAGGCGGAGAAGGGGAAGGAGATTCAATCCTCCACCTCTCCGGCGAACGCCCGACGAGTCTCGTGCCGCGGTTCGGGCACTCCCACGCCGCGTCGGACCTCGTCCACGTCGCCGTCGCTGCTCTCAGCCTCCACCACCGCAGGCTCCCCGGGGGAAAGCCATGGCTGCCGGCCGCTCCCTCGAGCCGCGCGGCGCGCGTCGCGGTTGCGGAGGGCCCGTCGATCCGGCTCACGGAAGCCGAGGGGCACCCGCGGCGCGCCGAAGACGACGCCCCGCGCCTGCGCTGTTTCTCGGGGCCCGACCGCGCAGCGGTGATCGACGCGCTCCGCTCCGGCCGCGAGGGGCTCGGCGGGGAGGCGGGCGCGCGCCTCGTCCTCGTGGCGACGGAGGGCTCCTTCGAAAGCGTGCGTGCGCGCGCCCTGTCGCACCTCGAGACCGGAACTCCTTCCGGCCCGGGGATCCACTTCCGCGAGCGGCCGGTGGACGGCGAGGTCGCCTTCATCTTCGCCGGCGCGGGCGCGGCTTACCGGGGCATGGGCCGCGACCTCGTCGAGCGCCTGCCCGGGCTCGTGGACGCGCTCGCGCGCCGCAGCCGGAGGCTGCCGCGCGCGCTCGCCTGGTCCTTCGAGGACGACGCCCGCGAGCCGACGGTCTTGGAGCAGCTCTGGGGCGCTTCCGCGCTCTGCCAGCTCCACGCCGGGCTGACCCGCGGCCTGCTCGGGATCGAGCCCCACGCCTGGCTCGGGTACTCCTCCGGCGAGACGAACGCCCTCCTCGCCTCCGGGACGTGGACCGACGCCGACGCGCTCGTGGCCGAGAGCGAGAGCTCGGGCCTCTTCACGCGGGACCTCGGCGGGAGCTTCGCGGCCGTCGAAGCCGCGTGGGGCGGCCCGGTCCGCTGGGCCTCCTTCACCGTCCTCGCTCCCGTCGCCGACGTCACGGCCGCCCTCGCCCGCGAGGAGAGGGTCCACCTCGCGATCGTCCACGGCGACGCGGAGTGCGTCATCTCGGGCGACGAGGAGGGGTGTGCCCGGGTCGTCGCGGCGCTCGGAACGACCCGCGCGCTGCGCCTCGGCTACCCGCTCGCGGTGCACGTCCCCGAGCTCGACGGGGTTCGCGAGGAATGGCTCTCGCTGCACCGCCGGCCGACGACTCCGCCCCTCCCGGCGGGGTCCCTGCCCGCCCGCGCGCTTCTACACGAACGCGACGGGCCGGTCCTACGCGCCGACGTCCGAGAGCTGCGCGCAGGCGATCCTCGGCCAGGCGAACCGGACGCTCGACCTGCGCCCGACGATCCTCGGTGCGTGGGAGGACGGCGTCCGCGTCTTCGTCGAGCACGGGCCGCAGGCCGCGTGCGGCCGGTGGATCCGCGCGATTCTCGGCGAGCGCGAGGCGCTCGTCGTCAGCCTCGACCGGAAGGGACAGGGATTCGAGGCGACCCTCGACGCGCTCGCGGCGCTCGTCGCCGCGGGCGTGCCGCTGCGCGCCGGGGCCCTCGAAGAGCTCGACGCGCTGCTCCGCGGGACGGCTCCTGCGCTCGCGATCGGCCGGAGCCTGACTTTCCCGTCGCACCCACCCCCGGTCGTGATCCCGCCCCTCTCGGCGCTCCGTGTCGAGGCGGGTCCCCCGGGCGCCCGCCTCATGGCCCCGGCTCCGTCCCTGCCGCCGGTCCTCGACGAGGACTGGGGCTCGCGGCCTCTTGGCCCCGCCGTCCGCGTCGTCTCCCCGGCGTCGCCTCCCCTCGTCCCTTCAGTCGTCCTCGAGGGCTTCCGCGCCCACGTCGCCCAGCTCTCGCGCATCCAGCAGGACTACGTCCTCTCGCAGCAGGCCCTTCACGAGCGGTTTCTCTCGATGCGAGGGGCCGCCGTGGGGACCTTCCTCCAGGCGGCGCGCCTCGCGGGAACGGCCGAGGCTCATCCGGTTCTGCGAGCGCAGCCCGTCCACCTTGCTCCGCCGCGCGCGCCGTTTCCGGCGGCACCGCCGGTTCAGACGGCCCCGAGTATCCCGGCGCCTCTCGCGACGCCGCGGCGCGACGGCGAGCTCGTCGGTCCCCGCTTCGACCGCCGCGAGCTCGAGATCCACGCCGGCGGCCGGATCTCCGAGATCTTCGGAACGGAGTTCGCGGCGCAGGACGCGTACGCGAGGCAGGTCCGTATGCCCCTCCCGCCGCTCCTCCTCGCCGACCGCGTCGTCGGCCTCTCGGCCGAGCCGGCGAGCATGGGGAAGGGGACGATCTGGACCGAGACCGACGTGACGTGGGACTCCTGGTATCTGCACCAGGGGTACATGCCGCCGGGGCTGATGATCGAGGCGGGCCAGGCGGACCTGATGCTCATCTCCTACCTCGGCGTCGATCTCCTCAACCGGGGCGAGAGGGTCTACCGCCTCCTCGGCTGCGAGCTGACGTGGCACGGCGACCTGCCGAAGGCCGGCGACACGCTCCGGTTCGGGATCCACCTCGACGGCCACGCGGCGCAGGGCCCCGTGCGGCTGATGTTCTTCCACTACGACTGCACGAACGGCGACCGGCCCCAGCTCACCGTCCGCAAGGGGCAGGCGGGCTTCTTCACGGACGCGGAGCTGGCCGAATCCGCCGGCTGCCTCTGGAGCCCCGAGGAGCAGGCGATCGTCCCCGAGCCGCGCCTCGCGCCGCCCGCGGTCCGTTGCGCGAAGAACCGCTTCGAGCGGGAAGACCTCGACGCGTTCGCCCGGGGCGACGCGTTTGCCTGCTTCGGCCCGGGCTTCGAGAAGGCGAAGACGCACACCCGCAGCCCGCGCATCCCGGAAGGGCGGATGCTCCTCCAGGACCGCGTCACGGACGTCGACGTCGCGGGCGGACCGTGGGGCCGCGGTTACCTGCGCGCCGAGCTCGACGTTCGCCCCGACCTCTGGTTCTTCGACGGCCATTTCAAGAACGACCCGTGCATGCCCGGGACGCTGATGTTCGACGGGTGCCTGCAGGCGATGTCGTTCTACCTCGCGGCCTCCGGCTTCACGCTGCCGCGTGACGGCTGGCGCTTCCGCCCCGTCGCCGAGCTGCCCTACCAGCTCCAGTGCCGCGGCCAGGTCACACCGTCCTCGCGCCGGCTCGTGACGGAGGTCTTCGTCGAGGAGGTCGTCGACGGCCCGTTCCCGACGCTCTTCGCCGACCTCCTCTGCACCGTCGACGGCCTGAAGGCGTTTCACGCCCGGCGCGTCGCGATCGAGCTCGTTCCCGACTGGCCGCTCGAGGCGATGCCGGCCCTTCTCGCCGAGGCCGCGGCCGACACGCGGCCGACGGCACAGGCCGACGGCTTCCGTTTCGACCGGGCGAGCCTCCTGGCCTGCGCGTGGGGAAAGCCGTCGAACGCCTTCGGACCGATCTACTCCCGCTTCGACGGGCCGACGCGCGTGGCGCGGCTCCCGGGACCGCCGTACCTCTTCATGAGCCGCGTGTCGGAAGTCGACGGCGCGATCGGCGTGATGAAGGCGGGCGCGACGACGACCGTCGAGTACGACGTCCCCGCCGACGCCTGGTACTTCGGCGAGAACGGGTGCCGGACGATGCCGTTCGCCGTCCTCCTCGAGGCTGCCCTCCAGCCGTGCGGCTGGCTCTCGAGCTACGTCGGCTCGGCACTGAGCGTCGACGAGGAGCTCGGCTTCCGAAACCTCGACGGCACAGGCAGGGTTCTGGGCGAGGTCTTTCCCGACTCGGGCACGCTCACAACGCGCGTGAAGCTGAAGAGCGTCTCGGCGACTGGGACGATGATCATCGTGTCGTTCGAGGTGACCTGCTCCGTGGGGGAGCGCTCGGTTTACGAGATGAAGACCGTCTTCGGCTTCTTCCCGCCGGCCGCGCTCGCGAGCCAGGCCGGGCTGCCGATCCTCGACACTCACCGCGAGCTCCTCGAGCGGCCGAGTGACTTCCTCGTCGACCTGACGACGAGGCCGCCGGCCTTCTTCGACCCGCGCAGGCCGAGGCTCGCGGGGCCGATGCTCCTTATGCTCGACCGCGTCGACGGCCTCTGGCGCACCGCGGGGAAGGCGGGCCTCGGGCAGATGCGGGCCGTCAAGGACGTGGACGCGGGCGAGTGGTTCTTCAAGGCCCACTTCTTCCAGGACCCCGTGCAGCCAGGCTCTCTCGGGATCGAGGCGATGATCCAGGCGCTGCAGCTCTTCATGCTCGAGGCGGGAATGGACGAGGGAATCGTCGCGCCCCGCTTCGAAGCGCTTGCCGGGGGGCGCTGCTCGCCGCCCCCCGGACCCCCCGCACCGCAGGCAGAGGACAGGTTCGACCTGACGTGGAAGTACCGCGGGCAGGTCCTCCCGCACCACCGGACCGTCCAGACGACGATCGAGATCACGGCGGCGGGCCGGGACGAGCGGGGCGCCTGGGCCACCTGCGAGGCGAGCCTCTGGGCCGACGGGCAGCGGATCTACGAGGCGACGAACCTCGGCATGCGGATCGTCCCGGGCCGGCTGGATTCCGCCTCGCGGCCGGACGACGCCGCGGAACGAGAGATCGTCCTCGACCCCGAGCGCGACCGGTGGCTGCTCGATCACCGTCCGACCTGGACCGTGCCCGCTCTCCCGATGATGAGCATGGTCGACCTCCTCGCCCGCGGCTCCACGGGCCACGGCCCGGTGACCGGCCTGCGCGACCTGCGGGTGAGCGGCTGGTTCCTCGTGAGCGGGCCGCGGCGGCTTCGCCCGGAACAGGACGGCGAAACCGTCCGGCTTCTCGCGTCGACGCCGGAAGGGGAGAAGGAAGTCGCGCGGGCCCGGGTGCGGCGCGGCGCGTACGCGCCCCGCCCCGCCCCGTTCCCCGAGGCGCTCGGCGCCGAGGTCCCGCTCCCGTACGCGACCGGCGCGCTCTTCCACGGACCCGCGTTCCAGGTTGCCGAGCGGCTCGTGATGGGACGGGGCGAATCCTCCAGCTCGTTGCGCGTCGAGAGCGGCGTCCCGGTGGGCCTGCTCAACCCGGGCCTCCTCGACGGCGCGACGCACGGCATCCCGCACGCGGACCTCCACGCGTGGAACGACGCTTCCGATCCGGGCAAGGTCGCCTTTCCCGCCTTCATCCCCGAGATCGACTTCTTCGGACCGACGCCGGAGACGGGCACCCTCCGGTGCGAGGTCCGCCAGCAGCCGTTCCTCGGAAGCCCCGACTACCCGGTCTTCCTGATCCAGCTCATCGGGCCGGACGGTGTCTGGTGCCAGCTCCGTCTCGTCGAGTCGTGCTTCCCCAAGGGGCCCCTCGGCTCGGCCGACCCGGCCGCCCGCCGCGCCTTCCTGCGCGACCGGGCCCCGGTCGAGGGGCTGCGACTCTCGGGCGTCGAGGAGGGCGTCACGGTCCTGACGGACGCCGAGGTCGCGGCGACCGACTGGCTCCCCGGGACCGTCGCGGCCGTTTATGGCACTCGCGAGACCGCGGAGATCGCCTGCGCCGAGCACGCGGCCGCGGCCCACGCGCTCCACCCGGGCCGGGTTTTCGCGCAGCTCCCGCTCACCCGCTTCGACCTCGAAGCGAACCGCACGGGCGGCGAGGTGCGCGTCTCGGGCGACGGCCGCGGGACTCTCGACCTCGCGCCGCTCCGGAAGTTCTGGACCCGCTGGTTCAACCGGGGCCCGTGGCCCGTCGAGGACCTCTACTACGGCCTCGTCGGCCGCTTCGTCGGCCGCGTCGTCGTCGAGGACCCGGAGGCGTTCTCGGCGCTGCGCGGCCGGAGCGTCCTCTACCTCGCGAACCACCAGACCGGCGTCGAGTCGCTCCTCTTCTCGATCGTCGCGTCGGCGCTCAGCGAGGTCCCGACCGTCACGCTCGCCAAGATCGAGCACAGGGACACCTGGCTCGGGAAGCTCATCGCGCACTCCTTCGCCTACCCGGGCGTGACCGACCCGCGCGTCATGACGTTCTTCGATCGCGAGGACAAGGCGAGCCTCGTCCGCGTCATCGGCGAGCTCGCCGCCGAGATGAAGGGGCCGGGCCGGTCGGTCATGGTCCACGTCGAGGGGACGCGCGCCCTGAGCTGTCGGCAGCCCGTCGAGAAGATGAGCGGCGCCTTCATCGACATGGCGCTCGCGGTCGGGGCCCCCGTCGTCCCGGTGCGGTTCGTCGGCGGTCTCCCGGCCGACCCGCTCGCAACCCGCCTCGAGTTCCCGCTCGGAATGGGCCGCCAGGACATCCACGTCGGCAAGCCCCTGATGCCCGAGAGCCTCGCCGGTCTTCACTACGGCGCCCGCAAGGAGCTCGTCGTCGCGGCGATCAACGACCTCGGAATTCCGAACGCCCTGGAGCGGCCGTTCCGCGGCGACCCCGACTTCGAGAAACGCGTGAACGCCTGGCAGGCCGCGCGAGGCGTCTCGCACGAGCACGCGACGCTGCACGCGATCCTCGCGGAGCTGGCGTCACCCGGGGACGAGGTGCGCCGCCTCCTCGCAGCTCCGTGTGCTTCCGCCCTCGCCGGGGACGAGAGCCCCGAGGGGCGGTGGCTCCTGGAGCTGGGCCGGAGGCTGCTGGGAGGCTGAGCCCGGCCTCACCTCCCCCCCCGGACCTCTCACGAGGTGCATCATGCCGGGCGCATGCGAATGCTCGCCGTCGTCCACCACCACCACGAGGAATGGGTCCGGGCGCTTCGCGAGGTCGAGCCCCGCCTGGAGATCCGCGGCTTTCACCCGCACGCCCCGCTCGACGACTCCTGGCTCACACGCGCCGAGGGCCTCTTCGTCTGGAAGGTCCCGGAAGGGCTGATCGCGCGGATGCCCCGGCTGACGTGGATCCAGAGCTCGGGTGCGGGAGTCGACCACCTGCTCTCCGACCCCGCCATCCCGGCCGCGTTGCCGATCACGCGGGCCGACGGGCAGTTTGGCCTCTGGATGGCCCGCTACACCCTCGGCCACCTCCTCGCGGTCACCCAGCGGCTCGACGAGTGCCGCGAGGCTCAGCATGAGAGCCGTTGGGCATCCCGGCTCCTTCCCGAGGACCTGACCGGCCAGGTGGCGCTCGTCCTCGGCTTCGGCCGCATCGGCCGCCAGATCGGCCGGGCCCTGCGCGAGATCGGGCTCGACGTCAGGGCCTTCGTCCGCACCGCGCGCCCGGACGCCGAGTTCCCGCTCGACGCCACTCCCGATATCGCCGCCTGGCTCCCGCGGGCTCGCGTCCTCGTCCTCTGTGCCCCGCTCACGCCCGAGACCCGCGGCCTCGTCAACGCGACCCTCCTCGCCGCCGGTCACCCGCGTCTCGTCCTCGTCAACGTCGCGCGCGGCGCGCTCGTCGTCACCGCCGACCTCCTCGAGGCCCTCGACGCCGGCCGCCTCGAGCGGGCCGTTCTCGACGTCTTCGAGGAGGAGCCGCTCCCCCCGGATTCACCCCTTTGGAGCCACCCGAAGGTCGTCGTCACCCCGCACCACTCGGGGCCCTCTACCCCGCGCGCCATGGTCCCCGACGTCCTCGAGAACCTGCGGCGGTTCGCCGAAGGCCGGCCCGTCGTCGACGCGGTCGACCGGACGCGGGGCTACTGAGAAGGGCCAGGGTCCCGCGCCCGGCGCATCTCTGTCCTCACGGCAAAGGTCTCCGTCGGAGTTACCGGCGCCCCGTGCCAAGGCGTGCGTCGACCTTCAGGATTTCCGGCTTTCCGATCTCGATCTCTCGGAATGCGGAATGGAGCGGGTTCAGGATGAAGTTCGGCTCCGTCGGGACGACGACGCTCGGCACGCGGAGGACGGGGCTTCTGGCTTCGCGGAGCCACTCGTCGCCGAGCGCGACGACCGCGGCCGGCGCGGGGTACCTCCGCCACGAGGCCGGAAGGCGACCCGTATCGAGGCTCTCGACGAGCGTCTCGTCGAAATCCGCGGGGATGACGACGTAGTGCGGCGCGAGCGCGAGGTCGGCGTGGACGACGACCTCGAGGATCGCGAGCGAAACGTGCCCCGCGCAGTAGACCGCCCCAAGCCCCGGGCTGTTCCAGCGGCCGCCCCAGAGCCGCGCCCCCTCGCCGTCGAACGCGGTCTTCGACCACCGCTTCCTGACGACCCGGAAGGCTCGGACCTTCACGAGAAGACGCCGTGCTCCAGCCGGCCGACGAGCCGCTCCACCTCGCGGGCCCCGACCTCCGTCTTCACGAGGTCGATCGGGCGCTCGTTTCCGAGCATCGGTTGCCGCTTCTTCAGCCAGGCCCGCGCCGCGTCGTCGTCCCCCTCGAAGAGGCCGAGCGCCGCGGCGAAGATGCGCGAGAGGCGAACCGCCCGGTCGGACTCGTCCGGCTCGAGCCTCCCGGCGCTCCTGCGCCGGTCCAGCGTCCGGAGCGGGACCGAGATCGCCTCGGCCAGCTCGCGGAGCGGCAGGTCGGCGTTCTGCTGGAAGCGCTCGAGCGCCTGGTACGGGAGCCCCGCCTCCACGAGCTTCACGACCCCGCGCGCGTCGAGGAGCCTGAGGCCGAAGAGGAGCGAGTAGGCGTGCTCCCTCGGCCGGCCCGCCCCGAGAGCGTCGCGGAAGCGCTCGAGGTCGGGGTGGCGGGCCGGTTTCGCGGAGCCGTCGACGGGGGTCACGGTGAGGCTCGCCATGTGACGTAAGCTTAGATGCCAAATGACGGGTGCGTCAATCGGACCCGTTCACGCGGCGTTCGTTCGCGACCGGGCGGGTGAGGATCGGATCGTCAGGCCTTCGGCCTCTGGGGTGGCGCCGCCGGTGCGTTCGAAGCGTTCCCCGGTGAGGCCTGGAGAGTCGGTGAAAGACGCCGCCGCGAGGCGCGCCGGCGTGGCCTCCGCCGGCGCCCCGAGCCGGCCGACGACCTTCGCGAGGTCGACGCCGAAGGCCGCCTTCACCTGCTCGACGAGCTGGACGCCCTGGACCACCTGCGAGGAGGCGGGGAGGTAGGCGACGCGGTCGACGCTGACGTTCTGGATCGTCTCGACGAGGGACGACATGACGCTCTGGAGCTTCTGCATCAGGAAGATGTCGCGGGCATTCGGGCCGGCGGCCTTCCACGTCTCGATCATCTGGGTCAGGACGGCGGCGGTCGCCTTGCCGTCCTCGACGATCTTCGAGGCCCGGCCGCGGGCCTCGGCCTGCTTCTTCTCCATGTCGGCGCGGGCGGGGGCGACGACGTCGGCCTCGAGCTGGAGGCGGACCTGCTCGATGCGCGCCTGCTGCACCTTCAGCTCGGCCTCGGCCTTGGCGATGGCGGTGGTGACCTTGCCGACCGCTTCGGCGACCATCGCCTCGCGGCCGGTCTCGCACTGCATGATCCGCTTGTCGGCCTCGGCGCGGGCGATCGCGCCGTCGGCGTCGATGAGGGCGAGGCGGGAGGCGAGCCCGTTCTCGGCCTCGCGCATGATGGCCTCGGCGTGGGCCTGCGCCTCGGCGACCCGGGCGCTCTTGTCGAGGGCGGCCGACTGCTTGCGGCCGAGGGAGTTGAGGTAGCCGACGTCGTCGGAGACGTTCTGCACCTTCAGGACGTCGAGGACGAGGCCGAGACGGGAGAGGTCGTGCTCGGCCTCCTCGAGGAGCTTCTCGGCGAAGCGGAGCTTGTCCTGGTTGACCTCTTCGGGCGTGAGCTGGGAGAGGACGCCGCGGAGGTTCCCCTCGAGGGTGTCCTTGGCGACCTGGATGATCTGCGGACGGCCCTTCCCGAGCAGCCGTTCGAGGGCGTTGTTGAGGAGCGGCTGGTGGCCGGCGACCTTCAGGTTGGCGACGCCGGCGACGGTGAGCGGGATGCCGCCCTTGGAGTAGGCGTTGCTCACGGCGACGTCGACGGTCATGTTCGTGATGTCCATCCGGTCGACGCGCTCGAGAAGCGGCGTGCGAAGGGAGCTGCCCCCCTTGACGATCCGGTAGCCGACGGGGCGGCCGTCGACCGTGGACTTGCCGCCGGAGAAGACGAGGACCTCGTTCGGGCTGCAGATGTGGAAGAGGCGCTTGACGACGACGAGCGCCGCCACGCCGAAGAAGAGGACGACGCCGATGGCGACGCCGACGACGGAGCCGAGATCGCCGATCATCGCGCCACCTCCGCGCGGACCGGCGAGAGGAGTGCGACGACGTCGACCCCCGTGGTCCGGCTCACTTCCGCGAGGACGCTTCTCACCGCCGCCGGGTAGGAGGCGACGTAGGTCGCGAGCGCAGAGCCGTCGCCGCTGTCGAGGAGGTGCGTCTCGTCGACCTCCACCGCCTTCACCCGGTCGACGACCGTCCGGAGGATCTGCTCGAGGTTCTGGATCAGGAAGATGTCCTTGGCGTCGGGGCCGGCGCTGACCCACGCCGTCGTGAGGAGCCTGAGCACGTCGGCGAGGGCCTTGCCGTTCTCCTCGATGGTGGCCGCCTCGCCGCGCGCGGCGAAGGCGGCCGCCTGCTGCGCGGCCTGTGCCGGGAGGACCGCCTCGGCCTGGAGTCGCGTCTCCTCCAGCTTCTTGCGGATGGCCTGGAGCTTCTGCTCGGCTTCGGCCCGGGCCTGGAGCGCCGCCTGGACGGCCGTCTCCTCGGCGGCCTTCGCCTTCGCCTCGAGCTGCGCCTTCAGGGTCTTCAGCTCGTTCTCCTTCTGGGCGATGACGGTTCCCGCCTGCTGGTTGGCGACCTCGCCGGCCCGCCGCGACGACGCCTCTCCCTGCGACGCTTCTGACCTCGCGAGGGACTCGGCCATCTCCGCGTCGCGCAGGACCATGGCGATCCGCGCGCGTCCGATGGAGGCGAGGTAGTTCGCCTCGTCGGAGACGTTCTGGATCTTCAGCGTGTCGAGCGTCAGGCCGAGCTTGCGGAAGTCCCCCTCGGCTTCGTCGACGAGGCCGGTCGCGAACTTGAGGCGGTCCTCGTTGACCTCCTCCGGCGTCAGGTTCGCGAGGACGCCGCGCAGGTGCCCCTCGAGGCTCTCCTTGGCGACGCGGGCGATCTCCGCCGGGTCGCGGCCGAGGAAGCGCTCGATGGCGTTGCCGACGACCCGCGGGTCGGAGGCGACCTTCACGTTCGCGATCGCGTGGACCCGCAGAGGGATGCCCCCCTTCGAGTAGGCGTTCGAGACCTTCAGGTCGATCGGAATGGACAGGAGGCTCATCCGGTCGACCCGCTCCAGGAGCGGGATGCGCACGGACCGGCCGCCGAGGACGACCCGGTAGCCCACCTGGCTCCCGTCGGCGAGCTTGCGCTTGCGGCCGGAGAAGATGACGACCTGGTTCGGCGGGCAGATGACGACGATCGATCGGGCGAGGACCGAGAGGATGCCGAGCGCCACGGCGCCCGCGACAACCCCGGCCCCGATGCCGGCGAGGGAGTCGAGCACGGATTACCTCCAGCGAGAGCGGATGGGGAGCTATTCCTTCCAGGGAGCGGGCTCGACCTCGGCGACCCCCTCCCGGAAGCGGACGACGACGACGCGTTCGCGAATCTCGATGGGGACTCCTCCGGTGCGCGCCGGGACCTCGACGTCCTGGTCGCCCACGTGGAGGCGGATCTTCCCGAGGCCGTCGGGGAGGAGCGGAAGGACGACCTCGCCCTCCGTGCCGAGGAAGGCCTCCGTCGAGGCGGGGCTCGTCGCCGAGCCGCGCCCGAGGGAACGGAAGAGGGTGGCCACGCCCGCCCCGACGACGAAGCCGAGAACGACCGAGACCGGGACGTGGACGCCGCTGGCAACCCCCAGGAGGGAGAGGGCCGTTCCGGCCATTCCGAATGCGCCGAGGGCGTAGGTCCAGAACCGGAGCGATAGGAGGTTCGTGAGGAACGCGCCATGGTCGGCGTCACCGTGGCTCTCGCCGGTGCCGTCACCGTCGCCGGAATCGTGTCCGCCACCATCCCCCTGGAAAACGGATGCACCGATGAGGACGAGGCCGAAGGCCAGCGCCGCGAGATAGACGGTCAGCATGGTAGGGACAATTTACACCGGATTACACTCCCCCCGGTGACCGAGGACGACGAGCGCCTTCGCAGGGAACCGGGGCTGGGCGAGGTCGCCGGCGCGGCCGACCGGCTCGACCTCCACGCGATCCTGGAGTCGATCCCGGAGCCGGTCGGGCTCGTCGACCGGGAGGGGCGCATCCTCGCCTTCAATGCCGCCGGCCGGCGCGTCATCCGCGTCGCGCGGACGCAGGAGATCGCGCTCGGGGACGACCTCTTCTCGTTCATCACGGAGCACAACCAGGCGGGCGTGAGAGAGAGCCTCGACCGGGCGTTCGGGGGGGAGTCGCACGTCCACTCGACCGAGGCCCGGGGCTTCCACTTCGAGACGGTCTACTCCCCGGTGAAGGACCGCTCCGGGGCCGTGGTGGCCGTCTCGATCCGCGTCGCCGACGTCTCCGCACGCGAAACGGCGCTGGCCGAGCTCGCGAAGCTGAACGCCACGCTGGAGGAGCGGGTGGCAGAGCGGTCGGAGGAGCTCGCCACCGTGATCGTCGAGCTGGAGCGGACGGCGCGCGCGAAGGACGCGTTCCTCGCGAGCATGAGCCACGAGCTGAGGACGCCGCTGACGGGCATCCTCGGCGCCGCCGACCTCCTCCGGACGGGAGTCCACGGACCCCTCAATGCCCAGCAGCTCCGGAGCCTCGGATTCCTCGAGGACGCGGGGCGCCACCTCCTCTCGCTCCTGTCCGACATCCTCGACCTCTCCCGGATCGGCGCCGAGAGGCTCTCGCTCTCGACCGACTCCTGCTCGCTCGGGGAGGTCTGCGAGTCGGCCCTCTCCATCGTGCGGGGCGAGGCGCGGCGAAAGGGAATCGACCTCGCCTACCGCGGCCCGGCCGCACCCGTCCGCTTCGTCGCGGACGCCCGGAGGGTGCGGCAGGTCCTCGTGAACCTCCTCTCGAACGCCGTGAAGTTCACGCCGGCCGGGGGGGCCGTGGAGCTTTCATCCTCCGGCGACGAGGACGCCGGGCTCGTTCGATTCGAGGTCCGCGACGACGGCCCGGGAATCGCGGCGGAGGACCTCCCGAAGCTCTTCCAGCCCTTCACGCAGCTCGACACGCGGCTCTCGCGCGAGCACGCCGGAAGCGGGCTCGGCCTGGCGCTCGTCAGGAGCCTCGCCGAGCTGCACGGGGGAAGGGCCGAGGCCGAGAGCGAACCCGGCCGGGGCAGCCGGTTCCGCGTCGTCCTGCCCTGGCGGCAGCCGACGAGGCGCGGCTCCGGAGCGCACCCGGTTCTCCCGGCGGAGGCGCCCCGGGGACCCGGACGCCTGGCGTCCCCCCGGATCCTCCTCGTCGAGGACGACGACGCGAACCGGACGATCCTCGCGGAGTTCCTCCGGACGCGGGGCTTCGTCGTCGACGAGGCCCCGACGGGCCTCGAGGCGCTCGTCCTCGCCGCGTCGGCGCCGCCCGACCTCGTCGTCCTCGACATCCAGCTGCCGGGCATGGACGGCTTCGAGCTGCTCCGTCGCCTGCAGTCCGGCGGTGAGCGGGTCCCGCCCGTCCTCGCGCTGACCGCGCTCGCCATGGCCGGAGACCGGGAGAGGATCCTCGCCGCGGGGGCGGACGCCTACCTCTCGAAACCCGCCCCCCTCGCCGCCCTCGAGAGGGAGATCGGGCGGCTCCTCGGAGAGTCGCTCGACTGACGCGCCCGGACCCGCGGGCGGAGAGAGGATCGAGATGAGAGCCACGTTCCTGTCCGTCGCCCTGATCGCCGCGCTGGCGCGCTTCGCGTCCGGGGCCCCGCCGACTCTCGAGGAGGTCCGGAAGGAGATGGCGATCCCGTCCGCGGGAGACGTGCGGGGCCAGCTCGACGGGGTCGGCTTCCCGACGACGGCCGCGCAGATGGCGAAGGTCTTCGCGCTCTCCGCGAATCCGCCGGCGCCGGAGCGGCTCGGGGAGACGCCGGGGCCGGGAGTGGCCGGTGCGGTCTGCCCCCACGACGACGTCCTCTACGCCGGGCGGGTCTACCGGGGCCTCCTCCCGCTCGTCACCGCGAAGACGGTCGTCGTCGTCGGCGTCTTCCACCGCTTCCGGAAGTTCGACGCGAAGGACGTCCTCGTCTTCGACACCTACCGGGCCTGGCGTGCGCCGGACGGCGAGGTGGCGGTGTCGCCGCTCCGCGAGGAGGTCCTCGCGCGCCTGCCGAAAGGGGACGCGGTCGCCGACGCGGCGATGCACGATTCCGAGCACTCCGTCGAGACGATCGTCCACTGGCTGAAACACCGGCGGAGGGACGTCGAGATCCTCCCCGTCCTCGTCCCGTCGATGGGCTGGGAACGGCTCTGGGAGCTGGGAGAGAGGCTCGGCGGCGCGCTCGCCCAGGTCGCCCGGGCGCGAGGGCTCGTCCCGGGGCGGGACCTCGCCGTCGTCGTCTCGGCCGACGCGATCCACTACGGGGCGGACTTCCGGCACGTGCCGTTCGGGGACGGGGGGATCGACGCCTACGCGAAGGCGACGGCGCGCGACGTCTCGATGCTCCGCGCTCTCGGCGGACCGCTCGAGGCCTCGAAGGCGCGGGGCTTCTACGAGACGTGCGTGAACCCGGAGAGCCCCGCCGACTACAGGGTCACGTGGTGCGGGCGCTTCTCGATCCCGCTCGGGCTCGTGGCCCTCTCGCGCCTCGGCCGCGACCTCGGTCTGCCTCTCGAGGCGAGGCCGGTCGCCTACGCCACGTCGGTCGGCGCTCCCGAGCTGCCCGTGCGCGGCGACGGTCTCGGCGAGACCGCCCCCGCGAACCTCTACCACTTCGTCGGCTATCCCTCGGTGGCGGTCGTCCCGGCGGGATTTGTAAAATAGAAAATCAAGACCTGACCCCATGGGTTCCGAAGGCTTCGGCCATCAGGTCCGTGAACGTGCGGACGGGAAGCGCGAAGCCCGTCATGAACCTCCGGTTGACCGCATCCTGGCCGGTCCCGAGGTTGCGCCGGCAGCGGGGGCAGACGGTGGCGATGACGTCGGCGCCGTGGTCGGCGGCGCTGCGCAGGATCCGGTGCTGGAGTGAAGTGGCGACTTCCTCGCTCGCCTCCGCGGCGCGGCCGCCGCAACAGTGGGCCTTGAGAGGGGAGTCGACGACCTCGGCGCCGAGAGCCGAGAGGATCTCCTCGAGGCGGCCCGGTCGCGGCGGGTCCTGGAGGTCGAGCTCCGGCGGGTCGCCGGGGGTCGTGAGGCAGCCGTAGTAGGGGGCGACGCGCAGACCCGTCAGGGGACGGGTCACGCGCTCCCGTATCGCGTCGGGGCCCGCGTCCTCGTAGAGGACGTCGAGGAGGTGTCTCACGCAGACCGATCCGGGCGGAAGGGAGAGTCCCGTAGCGGAGAGCTCCTCGGCCACCCTCTCCCGCAGGTCGGCGTGCGTGGCGAGGGAGTGGATCGTGCGCTTGAGGTTCAGGTAGCAGGAGCTGCAGGGTGTGACGACGGCTGGCGGGACCGCGGAGTCCTCCCGCGCCGAAAGCTGGCGGGCCGCGACGGCCAGTAGACGGCCCACCCTCGCGAACGCCGGGATGGCGTTCATCGTCAGGCCCGAGCCGGGGCATCCGCCGGGCTCCTCGATCTCCTCGAACGTCAGGCCGAGGGCGCCGGCCACGTCGAATACGGCATCATCGCCCGGGCTGCCGCCGGACGGCTTCGAGCAGCCGGAGTCGTACCCGTAGCGCACTTCGGAGCGATCTCCTCCGTCCCGGATGATTCGCCGTGGCCGCGCGCCGTTCCATGATCCGCTCGCATCATTT
The DNA here is from genome assembly GCA_016719485.1 of Holophagales bacterium. Classification (NCBI taxonomy): domain Bacteria; kingdom Pseudomonadati; phylum Acidobacteriota; class Holophagae; order Holophagales; species Holophagales bacterium. Next base: position 126,499 of record JADJZB010000022.1, on the reverse strand, counting down.
CGGGTGTGAGAAGGGAGTCCGACGAACCCGGCCCGGGTGCCGGCCGGGCGCTGGAAGCTATACTGCCAGCTCGACTTCTCGGTGGATTCGGGAGCTTCGGCAAGGCGCCGTTCTCATCAGGCGAACGGGAGGCGCACGTGGCGGTCCTGGGCACAGGGGCGCTCCTCGGCCGGTACCGGCTGGAAGAGCGGATAGGGGCGGGCGGGATGGCGGAGGTCTGGCGCGCGCTGGACCTCGGCCTCGAGAGGCACGTCGCCGTGAAGGTGATGTCGCTCGACGCCGTCTCGACCGATGCGTCGTTCGTTCCGCGTTTCCTTCGCGAGGCGAAACTGTCCGCCCGGCTCGAGCACCCGCACATCCTCCCGATCTACGACTTCGGGCAGGTGGACGACCTCCTTTTCCTCGTCATGCCGCTGCTGCCCGGGGGAACGCTTCGGGACCGGGCCCGCGAAGGCGTCCCGGGAAGTCTCGCGATGGAGTGGCTCCGGGCCCTCGCGTCCGCCCTCGACTACGCGCACGGCGAGGGGATCGTCCACCGGGACGTGAAGCCGGCGAACGTCCTCTTCGACAAGACGGGGCGGCTCTTCCTGGCCGACTTCGGCCTCGCGCGGGAGGCCCGGAGCGAGAGCCTCACGGTGGCCGGGACGGTCCTCGGGACACCGGTCTACATGTCGCCAGAGCAGGTGAGGGGCGAGCAGGCCGGGCCGCGCTCCGACCAGTACGCGCTCGGCGTTCTGGCCTACTACCTCCTGGCGGGGGCGCCGCCGTTCGAGGCGAACTCGGTCTTCGTCGTGATGGAGAAGACGCTGCGCGACGAGCCGGCGCTTCCGTCCGCGATCAACCCCGTCCTCCACCGCTCGGTCGACTACGTCCTCCTGAAGGTCCTGGAGAAGAGACCCTCGGAGCGGTTCGAGTCGTGCGGCGCCTTCATCGAGGCCCTCGAGCGCGCCTCGCGGCGCGGGACCGACCCGGGCGCGCACACGCAGACCCGCGCGTAGGCCCGTGGCGGGCCTCCCCGATCCATCCCGGTCATTGGAGGGGAGGCGCCGTGAGGCGCCGCGGGGAGGCTCGTGGCGAGCCTCCCCGATCCATGTCAGCTGCGGCCGTAGATGTACTCGGTCAGGTACTCGACCTTCTGGTGGTCGGCGTCGGCACGGAACGCGTTGAGGTCGCCGATCGAGAGGACACCGAGAAGGCCGTGATCCGCGGCGACGGGAACGTGGCGGATCCGGTGCTCCCTCATGATCGCCTCGATCTCGTCGACCTCCCGGTCGGGCCGGACGACGATCACGTCGGCCGTCATCACCTCCCCCACGGTGGTCGACGCGGCGTCTTTCCCCTGGGCCACGACGCGCCACAGGACGTCACGCTCGGTGAAGATGCCCCTGAGGGACTCCCCGTCGGCGACGACGAGAGAGCCGATCCGGTGATCGTGCATGAGGCGGGCGGCGTCCTTCACGGTGGCGTCCGGCGCGACGGTGATCACTCCGCCGGACTTCTTCTGGGCGAGGAGGTCTCCTGCGGTCGGCATGGAGCCCTTGTATACGTCCGGGCGCCGGCGCGTCAACGCTGTGGCGCAGCGTAGACGCTTGCTATCCTGCCCGCCGTGCCCGACGCCGCCCTCTGGCTCCTCGCCCTCCTCCTCGTCCTGGCGGGGATCGCGGGAGCGATCCTCCCGGCGATCCCGGGCGCACCGCTCGTCTTCGGAGGACTCTTCCTGGGGGCCTGGATCGACCGCTTCGCGAGGGTGGGCTGGTTCCCGCTCGTCGTCATCGGGCTCCTCATGGTCCTCACGTTCGCCGTCGACGTCGCGGCGACCGCGCTCGGCGCGAAGAAGGCCGGGGCGAGCCCGCTCGCCCTCGTGGGCGCCGGCGTCGGAACCGTCGCGGGCCTCTTCTTCGGTTTCGTCGGCGTCCTGGTGGGGCCGTTCGTCGGGGCGGCGCTCGGCGAGTACCTCGCCCGCAGGGACCTGAGGCAGGCGGGCCGGGCGGGCCTCGGCACGTGGCTCGGCATCGTTCTCGGAAGCGCCGCGAAGATTGCGCTGATGCTCGCGATGGTCGGGGTCTTCGCCGTCGCGTGGCTCGTGTGAGCGGCCTCCTCTGGCCCGAGGATGGCGGGGCGCTTTTCTCCGGGCTTCCCGAAGGGGTGACGGCCGGGTTTTCGACGCTCGCCCTCGTTCCCGACGACCTCGAGGCGGACGCGGGGGCGCGGCGCCTCGCGGAGCTCCTCGGCGCGCCGGGGGCGCCGATTGCGCGTCTGAAGCAGGTGCACGGCGCCTCGGTCGTCGAGCCGCGGGGTATCCGGCCGGGCGAGGTCGTGGTCGCGGGATACGGGGACGCCCTCGTCACGACCGAGCGAGGTCTCGTCCTCGCGATCGCGACCGCCGACTGCGTCCCGGTGGTGCTCGTCGACGTCGAGGCGGGCGCGCTCGCGGGAGTCCACGCCGGCTGGCGCGGAACGGCGGCGCGCATCGTGGACGCGGCCCTCGACGCACTCCTGGACCGCGGGGCGCGACTCGACCGCGTCTGGGCGCTCTTCGGACCTTCGATCTCGGGAGACGTCTACGAGGTGGGGCCCGAGGTCCTGCTGGCGCTCGACGGGACCCTGCCCTCCGCGGCGGTCGTCCCGGGCCGCGGAGACCGGAGCTGGCTCGACGTCGCGGCGTGCAACGAAGCGGCGCTTCTCGCGCGCGGGGTCCCGGCGGAGCGGATCGTCCGGCCACGGCTCTGCACGTTCCGGGAGAGCGGCAGATTCTCCTCCTGGCGGCGGGACGGGGCGAGCGCGGGGAGGATCTACACCGGAGCCGTGCTCGGATCGAGGCCGCCGGGCCCGCCAGCGCCGGCCTGAGGAGCCGCGGCCCTCCGGGCCCTACTCCAGCTTCCGCCAGGTGCCGCTTCGGGGAGGGGCAGGCTTGTCGCGCACCACGACGCGCCCCTTCCCCTCGGCCTTCGCGTCGTAGAGCGCGGCGTCGGCCGTGGCGAGGACGGAGGCGGGCTCGTGGTGCCCCGCCACGATCGCGACGCCGATGCTCGCGCCGATCGGCGGACCGTCGTACTGCTCCGGCAGGGAAACGGCCGCCGCCCTCGCGCAGATCCTCTCGGCCGCGATCCTGGCCTCCTCGGCGCCGGTCCCCTCGAGCAGGACGACGAACTCGTCTCCGCCGATCCGCCCGACGAGGTCGCCCGGCCGGACCGCGTCGAGGAAGAGCCGAGCGAAGGAGCGCAGGACCTCGTCCCCCGCCCCGTGGCCGACCCGGTCGTTGACCTCCTTGAAGTTGTCGAGGTCGATCAGGAGGACGGACGACGGAAGCCCGCGTTCGGCCCGGGCGACGAGCCGGAGGAGGTTCTCCTCGACGACGCGGCGGTTCGGAAGGTCGGTGAGGGGGTCGTGCCGCGAGAGGTGGACGATCGACTCCTCGTACCGCTTCCGTTCGGTGACGTCCCGCTTGACCGCGACGAAGTGGGCGATCTCTCCCTTCCCGTCCCGGACCGGGGTGATCGTCTGGTCCTCGACGTAGACCGTGCCGTCCTTTCTGCGGTTCGTCACCTCGCCTTCCCAGGTCCGGCCGGCGAGGATCGACGTCCAGAGCTCCTCGAAGTAGGAGCGGGGGTGGAGCCCCGACGTCTGGATGGCCGGGGTCCTGCCGAGCGCTTCCTCCCTCGAGAAGCCGGTCAGCGCGGTGAAGGCCGGATTCACCCACTCGATCGTCCCGTCGCGCGAGGTGATGACGACCGAGTGCTGCACGCCGTCGAGGGCGAGCGACTGGAGCTCGATCTCGGTCAGGCCGGCCGCGTGGTCGAGGGAGAGCGACACCTGCTGCGTCAGGCGGCGCAGGAGGTCGACCGTCCTGGCGTCGAACGCGTCGGGACGGCGGGCGTGGACCGTCAGGGCGCCGAGGACGGCGCCGCGGGCGGTGAGCGGCAGTGCGATGGAGGCGCCGATCCTCCGGCCCGCGTCGCGGTTCCTCCAGGCGACTCCGAAGGAAGAGTCTCGTTCGGCCTCGACGCGCTGGACGAGCCCGGTGCGGATCGCCGCTCCGGTGATTCCGCCCTCGGGGGAAGGGACGTCCCAGCGGATCTCGTGCGCCGTCGCCCCCGGCGCGTTCGGCCCGGCGATACCGCTCATCCGGACGGTCCCGTCGTTCTGACGCTGGCCGATGGAGACGAGGGCGAAACGGAAGATGCCGGCGACGCGGAGGCAGATGAAGGAGTGGATGGAGTCGAGAGGCTCCCGCTGGAGGAGCCGGCTGTTCACCTCGGCCAGGAGGGCGAGGACCTCCTCGTTCTGCTTCGCGTCCGTCCTGTCGACGCCGACGGCCCATGCGTCCCAGCCGTCGACCGGATAGGTCATGGAAAGGCTCGACCAGGAGACGGTCTTCACCGATCCGTACTTCGTCGTCAGCTCGGTCTCGACGTTTCGGAAGCCCCGCCCGGCGTTGCGCCTCAGCTCGCTCATCCGCGCCCGCTGGAGCGGGTCGGGATAGAGCAGGTCGAACACGTTCGCGTTTCCGACGACTTCCTGGGATGTGTAGCCCGTGACCCGTTCGCACTCCCGGTTCCAGAAGGCGAACAGCCCGTCCCTGTCCACGGCGCTCACGAGGACGGGGAGTCCGGCAAGGACGAGGCGCAGCTCCGACAGCTCTGCCCAGAGAGTCTGGAGCTCGGGGACGTGGTCGAAGCTGAGACCCTCGGGGAGCTTCATGGACCTCCGGGAAGCGGGACGTGCCGGGGCTGCTCGCGCAGGGGGATTCCGGGGCGAAATGATCGGGAATCGGGAGCCGCCGAGTCAAGCCTTTCCTTCGCCTTTCGCGAACCGGGGGGGCCGGACGGCTGGAAGGCGCCCTCGGGCGGTTCCCGTAGACTCCGGCGCGTGCCGAAAAGAGCTGATCTGAAGTCGATCCTGGTCCTCGGTTCGGGGCCGATCATCATCGGTCAGGCGTGCGAGTTCGACTACTCGGGGACCCAGGCCTGCCGTGTCCTGCGCCAGGAGGGGTACCGGGTCGTCCTCGTCAACTCCAATCCCGCAACCATCATGACGGACCCCGAGTTCGCCGACGCGACCTACATCGAGCCGCTCGACGTCGCGACCGTCGAGCGGGTGATCGCGAAGGAGCGTCCCGAAGCCCTCCTCCCGACGGTCGGCGGGCAGACGGCCCTGAACCTCGCCGTCGCCCTCGACAAGAACGGGGTCCTCGCGCGCTACGGCGTGGAGCTCCTCGGCGCCTCGGCGCACTCCGTCGAGCTGGGGGAGGACCGCCTCCTCTTCAAGGAGGCGATGCAGAAGGCGGGGGTCGACGTTCTGCGCTCCGGCATGGCCCGGACGGTCGACGAGGCCCGCGAGATCGCGCACCCGTTCGGCTTCCCGGTCATCGTCCGCCCCTCCTACACCCTCGGCGGGACCGGCGGCGGGATCGCCTACAACGCCGACGACTTCGAGGCGATCGTCAAGCGCGGCCTCCTCCTCTCGCCCGTCCACGAGGTCCTGGTGGAGGAGTCGGTCCTCGGGTGGAAGGAGTTCGAGCTGGAGCTGATGCGCGACGCGTCGGACACCTGCGTCGTCGTCTGCTCCATCGAGAACGTCGACCCGATGGGGGTCCACACGGGCGACTCGATCACCGTGGCGCCACAGATGACGCTCACCGACGTCGAATACCAGGCGATGCGCGACGACGCCAAGACCGTCATCCGGACGGTCGGCGTGGCGACGGGCGGCTCGAACATCCAGTTCGCCGTGAACCCGAAGACGGGGCGGCGGATCGTCATCGAGATGAACCCGAGGGTCTCGCGCTCGTCGGCCCTGGCCTCGAAGGCGACCGGGTTCCCGATCGCGAAGATCGCCGCCCTCCTGGCCGTCGGCTACAGGCTCGACGAGCTGACGAACGACATCACGAAGAAGACGCCGGCCTGCTTCGAGCCGTCGCTCGACTACGTCGTCGTCAAGATCCCGCGCTTCGCGTTCGAGAAGTTCCCCGGTGCTTCCGACGTCCTCGGCGTCCAGATGAAGTCGGTGGGGGAGGTCATGGCGCTCGGGCGGACCTTCGCCGAGGCGTTCGGCAAGGCGCTGCGGTCCCTCGAGACGGGGCGCGGCGGCTGGACCGCGCCAGGTCCCGCGGCGATGCCGCGAGCCGAGACGCTGCGCGTGCCGCGCCCCGACCGGATCTACGCCGTCCTCGACGCCCTGCGAGCGGGGGCCACGGTCGAGTCCGTGAACGAGGTGACGGGCATCGACCCCTGGTTCCTCGATCGATTCGGGGAAGTCGTCGCCCTCGAGGCGCGGATCACGGACGAAGCCAGGGCCGGGGACGCCGGTACGCTGCCTTCGCCGGCCCTCCTTCGCCGGGCCAAGCGTATGGGCCTCTCCGACGAGGACCTCGGCCGTCTGACCGGGACGTCGGTCCGCGAGGCGCGCGCGCACCGACTCGCCGCCAGCGTCGCCCCCGTCTTCTCGCGCGTCGACACCTGCGCCGCGGAGTTCGAATCATCGACCCCGTACCTCTACTCCTGCTACGAGAGCGAGTGCGAGGCGGCGCCGACGGACCGGAAGAAGGTCATCGTCCTCGGCTCGGGGCCGAACCGGATCGGACAGGGGCTCGAGTTCGACTACTGCTGCGTCCACGCGGCCCGGGCGATCTCGGAGGCCGGCTGCGAGTCGGTCATGGTGAACTGCAACCCCGAGACCGTCTCGACCGACTACGACACGTCCGACCGCCTGTATTTCGAGCCGCTGACGCTCGAGGACGTGATGGCGGTGATCGACAAGGAGAAGCCCTACGGGGTCCTCGTCCAGTTCGGAGGGCAGACGCCGCTCAAGCTCGCGCACCCGCTCCAGGAGGCGGGCGTGCGGATTCTCGGCACGTCTCCCGACGCCATCGACCGGGCCGAGGACCGCGAGCGCTTCGGCGAGCTCCTCGCCGAGACCGGCCTCGCCGCGCCGCCGTGGGCGACGGCCCGCGACGTCGGCGAAGGGATGGTCGAGGGGGTGAAGCTCGGCTTCCCGCTCCTCGTCCGGCCCAGCTACGTCCTCGGTGGCCGCGCGATGCGGATCGTCTACGACGAGGCGGCGCTGCGCGGTGTCCTGGCGGAGGCGCTCGAGGCGTTCCCCGGTCGGCCCGTCCTCCTCGACCGCTTTCTCGAAGACGCCTTCGAGCTCGACGTCGACGCCGTCGGCGACGGTAAGGGTGTCGTCATCGCCGGGGTCATGCAGCACATCGAGGAGGCCGGCATCCACTCGGGCGACTCGTACGCCGTCATGCCTCCCTACCGGCGCGTGCCGCGCGAGGCGCTCGGGGAGATCCGCGCGGCGACGCGGAAGCTGGGCGAGGCGCTCGGCGTCGTCGGGCTGATGAACGTCCAGTTCGCGATCCGCGAGGGGAAGCTCTACGTCCTCGAGGTGAACCCTCGCGCGTCCCGCACCGTTCCGTTCGTCGCGAAGGCGACGGGTGTCCCGCTCGCGCGGATCGCGGCGCGTCTCTGCCTCGGCGAGACGCTCGAGGAGGTGGGGCTGACGAAGGAGCCGCCCGTTCTCGGCGTCTCCATCAAGGCGCCCGTCTTTCCGTTCCGGCGCTTCGAGGGGGTCGACACGATCCTGGGTCCCGAGATGCGCTCGACGGGCGAGGCGATGGGGCGGGACCGGAGCTTCGGGCTGGCGTTCCTGAAGGCGACCGCCGGCGCGGGGATCCGCCTGCCGGAGTCGGGCACGGTCTTCTGCTCGGTCCACGACGGCGACAAGGAGGCCCTCCTCCCGATCGCCCGCGAGCTCGCCTCCCTCGGCTTCCGCATCTACGCGACCTCGGGCACGGCCGCCTTCCTGAGCTCCGCCGGACTCGACGCGATGCCGGTCCTCAAGGTGAACGAGGGGCGCCCGAACGTCGTCGACCGGATGATCAACGGGGAGATCCAGCTCGTCGTGAACACTCCCCTCGGGAAGGACTCCTTCTTCGACGAGGTGGCGATCCGCAGGGACGCCCTGGAGCGAGACATCCCGTGCCTGACGACGCTGACCGCCGCCTCGGCGGCCCTCGAGGCGATCCGAGCCCGGTCCGGAGGCCCGATCGCGGTTTCGGCGCTGCAGGAGGCGGAGCGGTAGTGGGCGAGCGCCTCGGGCGCTTCTTCGCGCCGGGCGCCCGTCCGGCCCGCTGGGCGCTCGGGGCGGCGCTGGCGGCGCTCGCCTTCGTGGCGATCGGCGCCCCCTGGCAGCGGACCGCGGGACCGCTCCTTTTCGCCTCCGGCCTCTTCCTCCTGGCCGCCCTCGCGCGCCCGAACCTCGCCACTCTCTTCGCGGCGGTCGTCGTGGCGCTCCTGCCGATCACCGGGAACCTCCTCGCAGGGCCGTGGGTCGCGCCGGCCGAGCTGCTCCTCCTCCTGGTGGCGGGCGCGGCGCTCCTGCGGCACGAGGAGACCCTCCCGTCCCCCATGAAGGGCGCTCTGGCCATCTCGGCAGCCGCGATGGCAACGGGAGCCGCGGCGGCGACTCTGTCGGCCCTGGCTCTCGCGGAGACGCCGGCCGCCGTGGAGGAGCTGGCGCGGTCTTTCTTTTCCCCGGGGGTCGACCACGCAGCGGTGCCGCTGCGAGCGGCTCTCGTCCACGCCGCCGGGCTGCTCGGATTCGTCCTGTTTCGCCGGGCCTCGGCCCAGCGGGGAAGCCGGACGCTCGTGACCTGCATCGTCGGAGGGCTGGCCCTCGTGGGCGCCTACGCGGTCCTTGAGGCCTCTACGGGGCTCAAGCTCTGGGGCCCGGCCCACTACGAGGCGCACTCGTTCGGGCTGCGGGTCCCCGCGACCCTGCCCGATTACAACGCGACCGGGGCGGCAATGGCCCTCGGGCTCTTTCCCGCGTTCGCCCTGGCGCGGAAGGCGCACGGGGCGGCCCGCCTGGTCCTCGGAGCCGGCATCACCCTGTTGCTCGCGGGCCTCATCCTCTCCGGATCGCGGGGCGCCTGGCTCGCGACGCTTGCGGCGGCGGGAGCGGCACTCGCCGGAGCGCTCTGGTCCCGCCGGAGGGACGACGGCAGTGAGGCGCGGAGGCTGGTCCTCGGCGCGGGCCTCGCGTTTGTGGTCTCGGTCGCTGCGATCGCGGCGTGGCCGGGAGACGTCGGACAGCTCCTGCGCAGGCGCGCGTCGACCCTCGTCGATCCCGGTGCATCCCTCGACGCCGTCCAGGCGGGGCGCGTCGGTTTCTGGCGCGCGGGGGCCCGCATGATCGCGTCCCACCCGTTCGCCGGTGTCGGTCCCGGACGGGCTCCGGCCCGGTTCGAGGAGTTCCGTGACCCGTCCTTCCCGGTCCGGGTCGAGAACCTCCACAACTATTTCCTCCAGGCGCTGGCCGAGAACGGCCTTCCCGGAGGGCTCCTCGTCCTGTTGCCGTTCGTCCCCCTGGTCCTCGTCGCCGGCCGTCTGCTCGCGGCAGGAGCCGCCTTCTCGTCGCCCGAGGCCGCCCTGGCTCCCGGCCTGCTCGCCTTCTCGCTGACGGGTTTCGTATCCCACCCGTGGCTGCTCCCCGAGCTGCAGTTCCTGTTCTGGGGAGCGGCAGCCCTGCTCCCGGCGGGCCGGCCGCTCCCCGGTCCAGCGGGCTTCGCGGGGGCCGCCCGCCGGTACCTGCCCTGGACGGTCCTGCTCCTGTGGGGGAGCCTTCTGCTGCTGCTCGCCCCTGGCGCCCAGAGAGGGCGGTTCGGGTACGCCGAATGGGGCGCGCGCGGAGGCGAGGAGCGCTACTTCTGGGTTGGTCCGAGGGCCCTGGTCCCGGTCGCCGTCCCCGGGGGAGAGGCCGTTCGCGTCCGTATCCGAGGGATGCTCGCGGACCTCGGACGGCACCCCGTCCTCGTGTCCGTGCAGCTGGACGGCGGCCCCGCTCTGAAGGTCTCGCTGGCGGATCGGTCGTGGCACGATGTCGTGGTGAAGCGCGGACCCTTCCGGCCGGGCAAGAACGTGGACGGCAGCGGTGCTCGCGGGCTCCTCGGGCTCGATGCGAGCCGGAGCTTCTGCCCGGGCCGGGAGAAGGGCGGGGACCGGCGGGTCCTGGCCCTGCAACTCGCCCGACCCCCGCTTGCGCCGGTCGAACGGGCGGCGCCGTGAACCGCCCACATCCCCTCGCCGGAGTCGCCGCCTTCGCCGGCTGGATCGCACTTTCCGTCGGCTGCTCCGTCATCCTCCTGCCGGCTCACACCCTCCTGCGCACCGTCGTCTGGGCAGCGGCCGGACTCGTCTTTGCGGCGGCCGTTGTGGCGCCCTTGCGGTCGCTGCCCCTGGCGGGTCTCGTCCTGGCCGTCTCCGGCGTGTCGTCCCTCGCCTTCGGCCTCGGGAACCCCGCCGTCGTCGCGCCGGTGCCGCTCGCGGCGTACCTCGCGGGCGCGGCTCTGCGTGCGATCTACGACCTCGAGCGCCCGCGGCCCGCCCACGGCCTGACGCCGCTCTGGCGGGCCGTCGCGGCCACCTCCGCCCTGTCGGCCCTTTCGGCCTGGGTCGGCGCCCGGACGGCCTACCTCCTGCTGCGCGACGTTCCCCCTCCCCGGGTCGTCAATCGCCTCGGCCTCGACGCGGAGCAGGCCCTGGCGGGGACGGTCGCGGTCCTGGCGGCCCTCTTCCTGACCGCGGGCTTCCACGCGCTCGCCGTCCGCGCGGGGAGGGAGGTCCGCGGGGCGCGCCTCCTCGACGCCACCCTCGTCACCGTCGCGGTCGTCGCGGGAGGGGCCGCGATCCTCCAGAAGCTCGGCCTCGTCCCGCACCTGAGGGCCCCGCACTGGGAGGAGTGGGGGCGCGCGCAGTCGACGTTCACCGACCCGTCGGCGGCCGGCGTCGCGGCCGCGCTCCTGCTCGCGCCGTGCCTGGCGCGGGCGGCGTCGGGCCCGTGGGGCCTCAGGCTCGTGGCGGGCGCCGGGGTCGCAGGACTCCTCGTCCTTCTCGCCGACGCGGGCTCGAGGGGCGGTTTCATCGGGGCCCTCGTGTCGGCCCTCGTCCTCGTCCTCTGGGCCGTCACGCGGGCGCTCGCGGGGCAGAGGCCGGGCGTGCGCCGCAGGGTGGCCCTGTCGGCGGGGACGCTCTCGATCCTCGTCGCCCTCGCGTTCGGGGCCGCCCTCGCGTGGCCGACGGGAAAGGGGAGCCGGAGCGCCCTCCTCGCCAGGCTCTCGGAGTCGTTCGGACGACAGGAAGCGCCCTCCCTTGCCGAACCCGAGAGGCTCCTTCTCTACGAAGGGGCCCTCGCCCTCGCCAGAGAGCATCCGGTCACGGGCCGCGGCCTCGGTTCCTTCCGCACCGAATTTCCCGACGCCGCCTTCGATCTCCTCGGCAAGACGGTGGCGTTCACCGACCACCCTCCGTCGCTCTACCTCGGCGTCCTCGCGGAGACGGGTCTCGCCGGAGCGGCCGTCTTCGCCCTTCTTCTCGCCGGGCTCGCTTCGGCGCTCGGCGGGGCGCTCTCGTTCGGTGCGGAGAGGACGGAGGAATCGCTTCGCGCGGCCGGGGCGGCGGCCGCCATCGTCGGGATGCTCGTGATCTTCCTGTTCGGGTCCCACCTCGTCTACGCCGAGATCGGCGCGCTCGTCGGACTCCTCACCGCGCGCCTGCCCGCGCCGCCGGAAGGACGCTCCGTCCGCGTTCTCGGACACGTCCTGCCCGTCCTCGTCGCGGGCGCCTCCGTTCTCCTCGTGGGCGGAGCGCTCGCGAGGTGCGTCGAGACGTGGGGCACCGCCTCCGCGTTCGCGCACGGGCCGACTGCCGGCCTCTGGGCGGTGGAGCGTGAGCCGGACGGCCGGCCGTTTCGGTGGACGGCCGAGGCGGCGGCCTTCCGGATCGATGCTCCCGGCGGCCGGCGGTCGTTTCTCGACCTTCCCGTGAAGAACGCCCGCCCCGACTCCGAGAGCGTGACGGTGACCGTCTACTGGAACGACGCGATGCGTGGCGCCGTGGAGCTGCCGCACGGCGGCTGGAAGGCGCTCCGGCTCGCGGTCGAGGGCCCCGGCGTCCTCCGACTCGTCCCCGAGCGGACGTTCCTGCCGCTCTCGCGCACGGACGGACGGCGGCTCGGAATCGAAACCGGCCTTCCCGTCGTCGGCCCGTGACGGAGATCCGCTTCCACTCGCGCGATCCGAGGCGCAGGCCCCGCGCCTGGAAGCTCGACGAACGGGGCGGACGCGTCGCCGCGGCCCTCCTCGTCCTCGCGGGGACGCTGGTCGCGATCGGTCTCTTCGGTGCGCCCGACCTCGTCACGTACGTCGTCCGGTCGGCCGAGCGGCTCGCGCTGCACGTGAGGGCGCAGCGGGGGCTCCTCGCGCTCGATTCCGTCCGGCTCCGCTTCGAGCGGCTCGAGAAGAGGGTCGCGGCCGACGAGCTCTTCCTGGCCCGCGTGGCCGCCGTCCTCTCCCTGCCTCTGCCCGGGACGTTTCCGGAGCAGGAGCGCCCGAGCGAGGGCGCCACGGCGACCGATCTCGAGGTGGAGGTGCACCGGCTGGGCCGGAGGCTCCGCGCGATGGAGACGTTCCGGAGGAGGATCGCCTCGGCGGAGACGTCCGATCCGGCACGCATTCCCTCGCGCTCGCCGGTCGAACCCTCGTCCGCCGTTCCGCTCTCCGCTTTCGGCCCGCGCATCTCGCCCCTGACCCACCGCCCCGAGTTCCACGCCGGCCTCGCGCTCGCGGCGTTCGCCGGTACGCCCGTCTTCGCCCCGGCCGGCGGGCGCGTCGTCTTCACCGGGCGCGTGCCGGGGAGCGCGGGCGCCGCGTGGAGGACGTTCGGCACCGTCGTCGTCCTCGCGCACGACGAGCGGACCCGGACGCTCTTCGGCTACCTCGGGAGCGTCCGGGTGAAACGCGGCCAGACCGTGCGGCGCGGAGAAGTGCTGGGCGCCATCGGTCCGAACCGCTTCTCGCCGACGTCCCAGCTCCACTACGGCGTCTGGAAGCACGACGGGAAGAGCTGGCGTCCCGTCGACCCGCGCCTCCACGTCCTCGACGCGGAGTGGATCACGGCGCCGGAAGTGAGGAGCCCGCCGGAGCCCCCGCGCGACGCCGAGCTGCCGGCGGCTTTCCGCTGAGGAGGCGCCGCGATCAGAGCCGCGCGAGGAGGTCCAGGACTCTCACGGCCTCTTCCGGTTCGTTCCCGACGTGCGGCGAGAGCCGGAGGAAGCCGGCGCGGGCCGAGCAGGCGACCCCGTTCGACTCGAGGTGGCGCATGGCCCGGCGCGGGTCCGTGCCGGCGGGCGGGCGGGCCGAGAGAATGCCCGAGCGTATCGCCTGAGCGTGGAGGACCGGCTCCCAGCCGAGGCGCGGCAGCCCCTCCTCCAGGACGGCGAGCACCGCGCGGATCCTCTCCCCGATCACCCCGGTCCCGGCTTCGAGGAGGAGACCGATCGAGGCGTGGAGGGCGTAGACGCCCGGGGTTGGCGGCGCGCCGATCTCGAACTTCGTCGCGTCTTCGACGTACTCGGGCCGGTCGCCGACGTCGTACTGCGCCGGGCTGGTCCGCTTCAGGTTCAGCCAGCCCGACGGAGGGCGCAAGCGCGTGCGCAGCGACGGGGTCGTGAAGAAGAGCCCGCACCCTTCGGGCCCGAGCATCCACTTGTGCCCGTCGGCAGAGAGGTAGTCGGGCCCGAGCGCGGCGACGTCGACGGGGACCGCCCCGACCGCCTGGATCGCGTCGAGGCCGAAGACGATCCCGTTCCCGCGGCAGAACGCGCCGATCTCTGCGGCCGGCGCGACGAATCCGGTGTGGTACGCGACGAGGGAGAGCGAGACGAGGCGCGTGCGCGGATCGCAGGCCGCGAAGACCTCCTCTGCCGTGAACGCCCCGTCCCGGGTCGGAATCCGCCGGACCTCGACTCCGTGACGCGCCAGGTCGAGCCACGGCGTCAGGTTCGCCGGAAACTCCGACTCCGTCGTCACGACGACGTCGCCCGGCCGCCAGTCGAGCCCCTGCGCGACGAGGGAGAGTCCGAACGTCGTGTTCGGGACGATCGCGATCGACCCGGCGCCTCCGAGCTCCTTCGTCACGCCGAGGAGCCTCGCCGCGGTTTCGCGGAGCGCGGTGATCCGGGCTGCCATTTCGGAGAAGGCGAGCGGCCCGCGGGTCGAGAGCAGTTGCGCGTACTCGGCGAGAGCCGCCACGGCGCGCGTCGGAAGCGGCGACACCGCCGCGTGGTTCATCTGGATCGTCGAGAGGCGCGAGGGGAACTCGCGGTCGAGGGATTCGCGGGAGAAGTCCATCGCGCTCAGAACCTCCGCTGGGCCGCGAGGAAGCCCTCGAGGTTCCGCCGGACCTCTTCCATCGCGTCTCCGCCGGTCTTCTCCAGGAGCGCCCCCGCGAGGACGAGCGCGAGCATCGCCTCGGCGATGACGCCGCAGGCGGGGACGGCGGTCACGTCGGAGCGCTCGTACTGCGCCCGGTGCGGCTCCTTCGTGTCGAGGTCGACCGACGGCAGCCCCTCGCGCAGCGTGGCGATCGGCTTCTGGAAGAGGACCACGAGGACGTCCTCGCCGTTCGTGATCCCGCCCTCGAGGCCTCCGGCACGGTTCTGCGTCCGGTGAAAGCCGCGCTCCTCGGAGTAGGCGATCGGGTCGTGCGCCAGGGAACCCGGAGCGAACGCGTTCGAGACGCCCGAGCCGATCGAGACGGCCTTGACCGAGGGGATCGAGAGCATCGCCTGGCCGACGATCCCGTCGAGCTTGCGGTCCCACGAGACGTGCGACCCGAGGCCGGGCGGCACGCCGCGCGCCGCGACGAGGATCGTCCCGCCGAGCGTGTCGCCCGCCTTCGCGGCGGCGTCGACCGCCTGCGTCATCTTCGGCTCGAGGCTCGCGTCGACGGCGCGGAAAGGTGAGTCCTCGCGCACCGCCGCCAGGCTCGCGAACGACCATCCCTCGCGCGGCTCCTCGCTCGCGACCGGGCCGACCGACAGGACGCCGCTCTTCACCTCGATGCCGAACGCGCCGAGGAGCTGCCGGCAGACGGCGCCCGCCGCCACGCGCGCGGCCGTCTCTCTCGCGCTCGCCCGTTCGAGGACGTCGCGCAGGTCGTGGCGGCCGTACTTGAGCCCGCCCGGCAGGTCCGCGTGCCCGGGGCGCGGCGAGGAGAGCCGCCGCTTCGCCGCGGCCTCCGGGTCGACCTCGACCGGCCCCATCACCTTCTCCCAGACGCCGTGGTCGAGGTTCTCGACCGTCATCGCGAGCGGAGAGCCGAGCGTCTCCCCGCCGCGCAGCCCCCCGGTGAACCGCACCCGGTCCCGCTCGAGCTTCATCCGCCCGCCGCGGCCGTACCCGTGCTGGCGCCGTGCGAGGTCGGCGTCGATTGCGGCGAGGTCGAGCCGCAGGCCCGCAGGGAGCCCCTCGAGGATCGCCGTCAGGAGCGGCCCGTGCGATTCGCCGGCGGTCAGGAGGCGGAGGCGTGGCATGGCCGGAAGTGTAGCGAAGCGTCTGGGCGGGTCCCCACGGTACGGCCGGGCCGACAGGCGAACCGCACCGAGACGAGAGGCTCCCGTGGCCTCCTCGAACTTGTCACGAGTGCAGGTCGAAGATAGGCTGCGGCGACTTCAACGAGCCTCGAGACTGCCGAGTGGGCGCCGGACCGGCGCCCGAGAGGAAACCCCATGCGCCAGACCTGGATCGTCCCCTCTATCCTCGCCCTTTCGCTCGGCGTTTCCGCCGGCACCGTTCGGGCGCAGGTCGCGGGCGGCCTGCCCGTCGTCGAGATCGCTCCGCAGGACGACGCCCCTGAGAAAGCGGGCACGAGCGTTCCGATGACGGGGTCGAGGGAACCGCGGGTCTCCAGGGTCGGTTCCGTGAGGCGCGGTCAGGGGCTGGGTCGTGAGGTCGAGCCGAACGGAACGGCCGTCACGGCCACTCTCCTCGGCGGATCGAGCGCCGTCCTCGAAGGGAACGTCTTCCCCAACGGCGACGTCGACTTCTACGTTTTCGCCGCCGGGGCGGGAGACCGGGTCTATGCCGCCACGATGACCTCGCTCAGCGCGAACGCGTCGGTCGACTCGGTCCTCGACCTGCTCGCCACCGACGGGACGACCGTCCTGGAGACGGACAACGACGACGGCAGCTTCGGCGCGACGTCCTCCTCGATCGCGGGCTTCACGATTCCCTCGGCCGGGAGCTACTACCTCCGGGTGAGGCACAACGTCGGCACGAGCCAGCTGCGCCCCTACCGCCTCTATTTCCAGCTGCGGACCGGCGCCCCGACGGCGGAAATCGAGCCCAACGACACCCTGCCGGGACAGGGGCTACCCGCGGGCGGGTGGGTGAGCGGTTCCACCAGCGCGACGACCGACGTCGACCTCTACTCCGTCGCCCTGAACGCAGGGGACACCGTCTTCCTCTCGCTCGACCTCGACCCGGAGCGGGACACGACGGAGTGGAACGCCCAGCTCGGGCTCGGTCCGTTCGGCGCGGGCGCCTCGATCCTCGTCGTGAACGACGCCGGGACCCTGACCCCCGACTCCGAGGCGTACTTCATGACGGTCAGCGCCGCCGGCAACTATTCGGTCTTCGTCGGCGTTCCCGCGGGAGGGACGACCTTCGGGACGTATCACCTGAGCGTGACGGTCTTCCCCGCCGTGGACGAAGGGGTCGCCTGCACGACGTACACCTCGACGGACGTGCCGTCCGTCATTCCGACGGGGCCCGGGATCATCACGTCGACGCTCAACATCCCGGGCAACCCCCGGATCGCCGATCTCGACGTCTCGATCCAGTTGACGCACGACTTCATGGCGGACCTCGACGCCGAGCTGACGGCCCCCGGCGGCAACACCGTGGGTCTCTTCACGGACATCGGGTCGGCCGTGGCCGGAGTCCAGACGACGATGGACGTCACGCTCGACGACGAAGCGGGCGCTCCCATCGGCTTGTACACGATCGTCCAGGGCCTCACGTTCGCCCCGGAGCTCGCCTATCGCCTGTCGTGGTTCGACGGCCAGCCGGCGGGCGGAACGTGGACGCTCACGCTCCGCGACGACGCGGCGGGAGACGGCGGCACGCTGACCGGCTGGAGCATCCGGGTCTGCGAGCCGCCCCCCGCGGCGACGTGCGCGGCCGGCTACGCCCCGACGACCGTGTACGCGACCGACTTCGAATCGGGGGCGGCCGGCTTCACGCACTCCGGGACGCTGGACGAGTGGGAGATCGGCCTCCCGACGTTCGCCCCCGTGACGGGCTGCAACAGCGGCGCGAACTGTTTCAAGACCGACCTCGACAGCGGCTACAACGCCTCGAGCGACCAGGAGCTCCTCTCGGCGCCGATCGACCTGACGGGGCTTTCGGGACCGGTCGTCGTGACGTGGGCCCAGAAGTACCAGATGGAGAGCGCCACGTTCGACACGATGCTCGTCGAGATGCGCGAGGTCGGCGCTCCCGCGAACGCGATCCGGTTCTTCGACTGGCTCGGCGCCACGATGACGAACACGGTCGGAAACCCCTCCACGACCACCCAGGAGGCGGCGGGCTGGGGGCTCTTCTCGGCGAGAGCGGACGACCTGGCGGGGCTGAACACCGAGCTGAGTTTCCGCCTCACGAGCGACACGACCGTGCAGCTCGCGGGGCTGGCCATCGACGACGTCACCGTCACCGCCTGCCTGGCCCTGCCGACGCTCGCGATCACGAAGACCGACGGCCTCGCCGCGGCGGTCGCGGGGCAGGCCACCACTTACACCATCGTCGCGTCGAACGCCGGGCCGGGCCCCGCGCCGGCAGCGACGGTCAACGACACGTTCCCGGCGGCGTTCTCGGGTGCCATCTGGACCTGCATCGCGGCCGGGGGGGCGACCTGCACGGCGGCCGGGGCGGGGAACCTCGCCGACGCCGTCTCGCTTCCCGCGGGCGGGTCCGTCACCTACACCGTGCAGGGAACGATCTCCGCGGCGTTCGTCGGCGTCCTTTCCAACACCGCCTCGGTCGACGACGGCGGGACGCCCGTCGAGGCGACCGACGTCACGCAGGTCAGCGCTCCCGCCCTCGTGACCGGCACGAAAACAGTCTCCGGGGCGTTCGTCCCGGGAGGAGGCGTCGTCTACACGATCGTCCTGACGAACTCCGGTGGCGGGTCGCAGCTCGACAACCCGGGCGACGAGTTCACCGACGTCGTGCCCGCGCCCCTCGTCGTCGGGGCCGTCGGGGCCAGCAGCGGGACCGCGGGCGCTGCGGGCAACACCGTGACCTGGAACGGCTCGATCCCCTCGGGCGGCTCGGTCACGATCACGATCCAGGCGACGATCTCATCCGTCGACCCGGGCCTCGTCGTGAGCAACCAGGGGTCGATCGCGTTCGACGCGGACGGGAACGGCACGAACGAGTCCGCGACCGTGACCGACGACCCGGGAACGGCCACGAGCGGCGATGCAACGGCTTTCGCCATCGCGGCGGAGTCGATCCCGTCGCTTTCCACCCTCGGTCTCCTGGCGCTCGCGGCGGCGCTTGCTCTCGCGGGAGCGTGGCGTCTGAGGTAGCGGTCGCGGGCCGCCCGGGCCTTCGGCAGAACGCAGCCGGCGCCCGTCCGACCAGGTGGTCGGCGGGCGCCGATCCTCTTTTTCGGGGTAGCCTCCCCGACGCCGGACGGGCTTCAGCCGGCGGCGGGGTGGTCCATCCGCGCGAGGACGTGCCCCGCCATCGCGAGGGCGAGCTCGTGCTCGCCCATGAAGACCGTCCCCGCCTTCTCCTCGCGCAGGAGGTCGGCCTCCTCCTCCGTGTGCGTGCGCAGGACGATCTCGATCGACGGGTTCAGGAGCCGGGCCGTCTCGACCATCTTCCGGACTTTCGCCGGGTCTGGTGTCGCGACGACGAGCATCGCGGCATTGGCGATGTGGGCCTGGACGAGGACGGCCGGGTCCGACGCGTCGCCGGAAACGGCGGGAACGCCCTTCTCGCGGAGCGCGGCGACGGCTTCCCGGCTCATCTCGGCGACGACGAACGGGACATTCCTCTCGGCGAGCGCTTCGGCGATGCGCCGGCCGACGCGGCCGTACCCGACGAGGACGACCTGGCCCGCGAGCCGCGACTCGTCGACGGTCGCCGGGAGCGCGGCCGTCTCGTGCTCCAGAGCGGCCAGGTGCCGCGCAAGGGCCGACTTCCGCTTGAGCCACTCCGTCAGCGGCCCCACCGTGGAGAAGACGACCGGATTGAGGCCGATCGAGATGATCGAGCCGACGAGGATGAGGCTGTGCCCCGCGGCGGGGAGGAGGCCGAGGTCGCGGCCGAGGACCGCGATGATGAAGGCGAACTCGCCGATCTGCGCGAGCGCCGCGCCGACCGTCAGCGCGGTGTGGAGCGGGTAGCGCATCGCCAGGACGAGCCCCACGGCGCCGATCGTCTTCCCGAGCATGATGATCGCGACGACCATCAGCACCTTCACGGGCTGCTCGACGAGGACCCGCGGGTCGAAGAGCATTCCGACCGAGACGAAGAAGAGGACCGAGAAGGCGTCGCGCAGGGGGAGAGACTCCTCGGCCGCGCGGTGCGCGAACTCCGACTCGCGCATCATCATTCCGGCGAAGAACGCCCCGAGCGCGAACGAGACGTCGAACAGCATCGCCGAGCCGTAGGCGACGCCGATGGCCGTCGCCAGGACGCAGAGCGTGAAGAGCTCCCGCGAACCCGTCCGTGCCACCCAGAAGAGGATCCGCGGGAAGACCCTTTTGCCGACGACGAGCATCAGGACGACGAAGAGGGCGACCTTGCCGAGCGTGATCGCGACCGCCGCCAGGAGGCTCCCTCCGGCCGCTGCGCCGGCGGAGGCGTTTCCGCCGAGGAGGGTCGCGAGCGGCGGGAGGAGGACGAGGGCGAGGACGCAGGCGAGGTCCTCGACGACGAGCCAGCCGATCGCGATCCGCCCGTCCTGAGACTCGAGGATCCCCCGGCTCTCGAGGGCCCGGAGGAGGACGACCGTGCTCGCCGTCGCGAGCGAGAAGCCGAAGACGAGCGCCGCGCCGGTGCTCCATCCCCAGAGCTTCGCGGCGCCCATCCCGAGGAGCGTCGCGAGCGCGATCTGGACGATTGCGCCGGGAACCGCGATCTTCTTGACGGAGAGGAGCTCCCCCATCGACAGGTGCAGCCCGACGCCGAACATCAGGAGCATCACGCCGATCTCGGCGAGCTGGCTCGCGAGCCCCATGTCGGCAACGAAGCCGGGCGTGGCCGGCCCGATGACCATGCCCGCAACGAGGTATCCGACGATCGCCGGCACCTTCAGCTTCGACGCGATCAGGCCGAAGACGAGCGCGAGGCCGAAGCCCGCGGCGAGCGTCGTGATGAGGCCGACTTCGTGAGGCACGCGGCTCCTTCCCCCGTCGCGCGGGGTCAGTGCAATCTTGCTTCAACGTTCCCGCTCCCGGAAAGATTCCCGGAAGCGAGGGCGGCGGCGACCGAAGAGGCGGGGATCGGAGCCGTCGGCCCGGGTCCGGTCGTCACGGCTTCGGCAGCGGCCTCGGCAGCATCACCCGGAACTCGTACAGCCCGTCCTTGCGTTTCTTCATCTCCTCGAGCGCGGGCGTGCAGGCGCACTCGGACTTCAGCCCGTCGATGAGGGGGAGGACGTCCGTGGCGCCCGACGCGACGCCGGTGACGAGGGTCCCTCCGGGCACGTTCTTCCGGTCGAGGATCACGGCGCGGACCGGGACCGGCGTCGGCGCGGGGGTCGCGCCCGGGGGAGGCGTCCAGCCGGGCGGAAACGGAGTCGGCGTCGCCTTCGGTTTCAGGCCGAGAATGCGGACGTCCTTCGTGTCGCCCTCGGCCACCGTGACCTTCACCAGCTTCGGCTCGAAGCCCGGCTTCTCCACGCGCAGCGTGTAGGTCCCCGCGGGCAGGTCCTCGATGACGAGACCCTGCCGGAGCGCATCGGTGGTCCCGGCCGGCGCGTCGTCGAGGAAGACGGAGAGGCCCGGCGCCGCCACGACGCGTATCGACGAAAAACCCCTGGGCCTGGAGATGACCCCGAACTTCGGCAGCTCGACCGCCGCCGCGGGTCCCGCGAGGACCAGGGCTGCGAGAAGCGTACCGATGTGAAAGGGGGCTCGGTTCACGGCACCGCCATCGTATTCGCGCAAGGGCCCGGGAGCGAGCGGGGCCGGGACTGCTCCCACGACCCGGCCGCGCGGCTGCGAGCGACGCCCGGCACCTCCTGTCGAAGTCGGAGCCCTCTCGCGGCGCGCGCCGGACCCGTTCCTCCGGTAGGATCCCCGGTCGGGGCGGCTCCCCGCGGCGCACGCGGGCAGGGCGGCCCCGTCAAGGAGCCGCGAACCCCTCATGAGAAAGCCCGCTGCCCTCCTCGCCCTCGCGACGACCTTCGCCCTCGTCACGCCCGACGCCCTCGCCTGCACGAACATCCTCGTGACGAAGGGGGCCTCGGCCGACGGCTCGACGATGATCACCTACGCCGCCGACAGCCACGAGCTGTACGGCGAGCTCTACTTCACGCCGGCGGGGGTCCACACCTTCGGCGCGATGCGCGAGATCGTCGAGTGGGACACCGGCAAGACGCTCGGCCGGATCCCGCAGGTGTCCGTGACGTACCAGGTCGTCGGGAACATCAACGAGCACCAGGTCTCGATCGGCGAGACGACGTTCGGCGGGCGGAAGGAGCTCGCCGGGCCGGCCGGGATCATCGACTACGGCTCGCTCATGTGGCTCGGCCTCGAGCGCGGGAAGACGGCGCGCGAGGCGATCGACGTCATGACGAAGCTCGTCGACGAGTTCGGCTACGCCTCGTCGGGCGAGTCGATCTCGATCGCCGACCCGAACGAGGCCTGGGTCCTCGAGATCATCGGGAAGGGCGAGAAGCAGAAGGGGGCGGTCTGGGTCGCCGTCAAGGTCCCCGACGGGATGATCTCGGCCCACGCGAACCAGCCCCGCATCCGGCAGTTCTCCCTGAACGACCCGAAGAACGTCCTCTACTCGAAGGACGTGATCTCCTTCGCGCGCGAGAAGGGGTGGTTTTCGGGGAAGGACGAGGAGTTCTCGTTCGCCGACGCGTACGCCCCGCTCCGGGCGAGCACCCTCCGGAGCTGTGACGGGCGCGTCTGGAGCGTCTTCCGCCGCGCGGCGCCGTCGCTGAACCTCTCCTCCGACTGGATCCTCGCCGTTCCGGGCGCCAAGCCGATGCCCTGGGCGATCAAGCCGGACAGGAAGCTGTCGACGAAGGACGTCATGGAGCTGATGCGGGACCACTTCGAGGGGACCGAGCTCGACATGACGAAGGACATCGGCGCCGGGCCGTTCGTCCTGCCGTACCGCTGGCGCCCGATGGGCTTCAAGGTGGACGACGTCGACTACGTCCACGAGCGGGCGATCTCCACGCAGCAGACCGGCTACTCGTTCGTCGCGCAGCTCCGGTCGTTCCTCCCGAACCCGGTCGGCGGCGTCCTCTGGTTCGGCCTCGACGACACCTACTCCACGGTCTACACGCCGATGTACTGCGGCATCCGCGAGGTGCCGAAGAGCTTCGCCGTCGGGACGGCCGACTTCTCGGCCTTCTCCTGGGACTCGGCGTTCTGGGTCTTCAACTTCGTCTCGAACTGGGCCTACTCGCGCTACAGCGACATGATCCAGGACGTCCGCACGGTGCAGGGCGAGCTCGAGGGGCGCTTCCTCGCCGAGCAGCCCGAGGTCGAGAAGGAGGCCGTGCGCCTCCACGCCGCCTCGCCGGCCGCGGCCCGCGACTACCTGACGAAGTACTCCGTGGCCGCGGGGGACATGGCCTTCGCCCGCTGGAAGAAGCTCGGCGAGTTCCTCCTCTGGAAGTACATGGACGGCAACGTCCGCGACACGCAGGGCAACGTCACGCACCCGCGCTACCGCGAGGAGTGGTACCGGGCGATCGCGAAGGACGGGGGCGACCGCCTGAAGGCGCGGAAGCTCGCCGAGGAGCCGAAGCGGCCGGAGTAGGAGCACCGGAAGGAGGAGCGAAACCCGGGACCCGCCCGTTCGTATCAGTGAGCGGGTGACAGCCCGAGGTTCCCTCCTCCTCCTCGCCGGGTTGGCCGTCACGGCCAGCCCGGCGCTTTGTCGGCCCTCCTCCGCCGACGAGCTGAGGGGGGCCGAGATCCGGATCTCGAGAGCTTCGGGTCCCATCGCGGTCGACGGCGACCTCGGGGACGACGGCTGGTCCGGGGCGACGCTCGTCGAGACGTTCTACGAGACGAACCCGGGAGACAACCTCCCGCCGAAGGTGCGGACGCTCGCCCGCCTGACGTACGACGACAGGTTCCTCTACGCGGCGCTCGAGTGCGACGACCCGGAGCCGAAGAAGATCCGCGCCCCGTTCTCGCAACGCGACGTCCTGGGCGGCGACACGGACTACGGCGGGATCATCCTCGACACCCGCAACGACGGCCGGACGGCGATCCTCTTCCTCGCCAACCCGCGAGGCATTCAGTACGACGCGGTGACCGACGACGGCAACGAGTCCTCCTCGCCCGACTTCTTCTGGGACGCGGCGGGGAGGCTGACGCCTACCGGCTGGAGCCTCGAGATCCGGATCCCCTTCTCGTCCCTGCGCTACGAGAAGAAGGACCCTCAGACCTGGGGAATCCTCGTCTACCGGAACCGCCCCAGGG
Source organism: Holophagales bacterium (assembly GCA_016719485.1). NCBI lineage: Bacteria > Pseudomonadati > Acidobacteriota > Holophagae > Holophagales > Holophagales bacterium. Next base: position 102,967 of record JADJZB010000022.1, on the reverse strand, counting down.
ACTTCCGCTACCAGATGTTCTCGGCGCGCCTCCCCCGTGGCCGGAACTGCTTCATCTGCTCCGAGAACGTCCTGACCGGTCTCTCCGGCCTGCCGCCCGGCGGGAACCTCGTGGCCGCGCCGTACGTCACTGCTTCGCAGGAGACGGTCCCGCGCGAGGACGGGAGCGGTCTCGTGCGAAAGCCGGCGGAATTCGACGCCGGCCTCGACGTGAAGTGGACCCCCTCGGCAGGGGTCGCCCTCGACGCCACGCTCAACCCCGACTTCTCGCAGATCGAATCGGACGTCGCGAAGATCGGGGTCAACGAGCGCTTCGCGCTCTTCTACCCCGAGAAGCGCCCCTTCTTCCTCGAGGGGGTCGACCTTCTCTCGACGCCCGTGACGGCCGTCTACACCCGGTCGATCACCTCGCCCCGCTGGGGCCTGCGCGGCACGGGAAAGCTCGACGCGACGAGCTGGACGGCCCTCGTCGCGTACGACAGGGGGGGCGGCAGCGTGATCCTGCCGGGACCGAGCGGCTCCGACCTCGCGGACCAGGACTTCTCGTCCCTCGATTTCATCGGCCGCGCCCGGCACGACCTGGGCCGGTCCTTCGTCTCCCTTCTCGTCACCGACAAGGAGATCCAGGGCGGGGGCAGCAACCGGGTCATCGGCCCCGACCTCCGCTTCAGTCCGAGCGAGTCCGACACGGTCACGGGGCAGCTCCTCTTCTCGCGGAGCGACACCCCGGATCGGCCCGACCTCGCGGCGGAGTGGAACGGGCAGGCCCTCTCGGGCCACGGGGCGGACGTCTGGTGGGAGCACTCGACCGAGACGGTCGACTGGGGAGTGGAGTACAAGGACTTCTCCGACGGGTTCCGGGCCGACCTCGGGTTCGTGCCGCAGGTGGGCTTCCGCGAGGGGTTCGTTCAGGGCGGCTACACGTTCCGTCCGAAGGGCTTCTTCTCGCGCGTGAGGCCCTTTGCCTTCGGCGACTACATAGCCGACCGCGAGGGAGACCTCCTCAGCCAGGTCGTTTCGGCCGGCGTCAGCCTCGACGCGAAGTACAACAGCTCCGCGGTCTTCCAGGTGCGGAGCGACAAGGTCCTCGCCGGGGACACGGTGCTCCCGAGGACGCGCCTCGTCTACAGCGTCAGCACGGCCCCGGTCCGCTGGCTCGGGAGGATCTCCGTCGACGGATCGATCGGTGAGGAGATCGATTTCGTCGGCGCCCGTCGGGGCCACGGCGGCCGGACGGCGGGGAGCGTCGTCGTCCGGCCCGGCAACCACCTCGAGCTGGACCTCGTGGGTGAGGTCCAGTGGATGAACGTGAAGCCCGAGGGAGAGACCGGGTCGAAGCGGCTCTTCACGGCCTTCGTCGAGCGGCTGAAGGCGACCTACACCCTCACCGCGAGGAGCTACGTGCGCGTCATCGGGCAGTACGTCGAGACGCGCACGAACCCCGAGCTCTACGCCGAGCCCGTCGAGGAGAGGTCGGGGTCCTTCTCGGCGTCGGCCCTCGTCGCCTACAGGCTGAACTGGCAGAGCGTCGTCTTCCTCGGCTACGGCGACACCCGGACCCTCTCTGAGGAAGGCGGGCTTCCCCCGGGAGCCCGGCAGCTCTTCCTGAAGGTCTCCTACGCCTTCCAGCGCTGAGCTTCCGCTCCCGGCGTAGACTTTGGGCAGCCCAGCACGTCACCGGATACAGCCCGAAGCCTCGAGGGGCCGGGGAGGTCGCCATGCTCGCCCGCGAACGACTCGCGAAGTGCCCGACATGCAAGGGAACAGGCCTCGGGGGCGCCTGCATACGCTGCAAGTCCCTGGGGAGGATGCGCTTCCAGGGTAACGAGGAGCTGTGGATCGTCTGCGGATACTGCCGGGGGACCGGCACGGTCGACTGCCCGCGCTGCAACCGGGAGGGGCGCGTCCGCTACTTCTCGTTCCGCTGTCCCCGCTGCAGCTTCGTCGGGCCCGAGGCCGAAGGGCGCCTCGACGAGCTCTACGCCGACCTCTGCCCGAAGTGCGGCCACTTCTGACCTCCGGGAGTGAAGCCCTGGAGGCGCCTTCCCGCTACGCCCGCGCGAGGACGGCCTCTCCGACGATGCGCGCCGCCTCGTCGATCGGGACCCGGTCGACGTTGATGACGAGGTTGTAGAGAAGAGGGTCGTTCACGTCCGCCTGGAAGGTGCGGCGGATGAAGCTCCGGCGGGCCTTGTCTTCCGCCTCGACGTACGCCCGCGCCGCCTTCTTCGACGTGCCCCGCAGCTCGGCGATGTTGGTGATGCGGCTCTCCAGCGACGCGACGAGCCTCACGTGGAACGCCTCCGGCCGGTGGCCGAGAATGACGTTCGCGCCCCGGCCGACGATGACGACGTTCCCCATCTCGCCGAGCCTCAGGATCGTCTCGGTCGTCTCCTGAATGGGACGCGACGAGGCGCGGTGAAGGCCGAGGAGCTCCTCGATGACGAACGAGACTCCGGAAAGGTGGTCCTCGGGCGACCAGGAGGCGAGGCGATCGGGAAGAGCCTCGTCCTCGAGGATCTTGTCGACGAGCTCCTTGTCCACGACCACCCAGGACCCGCGTCCCTTCGGCTGGGCTCTCTCGAGCCATTCGCAGAGAGCCTCGCCGAAGGCGTTCCCTCCGGCGCCCGTCTGGCGCGACACGGTGACGACGGGGCGCCGGCGTTCGCGCGCCTTCAGCGGACCCTTGGGCGAGGCGCCGAGCATGGCGGCGACGAAGGCGAGGGTCTTCTCTTCGGACGAAACGAAGGACATGTCCATCCCCCTTCCGGTTCTCGAAGATCAGGAGCTGCCTCGAAGTCTACGCTCAGGATTTCGTCGTGACGGGCCGTTCCGCGCGAAGCTCCCGCCGGGCAGACGGACCCGCAGAGTGTAGAACGTAGACCAGACCCCATCCTCCCGGTATGAGGCGCGGCTCATTTTTCGGTGCTCTTGCTGCGGCGCGGCGGATATGATCACGGACCGTTCCGGACCCGATTCCCGACGCACCCGGAAGAAGGAGCAGAGGCGGATGAAGTACGAAGGGCAGGCGATCCAGACCGCGCCGTTGGACGGAGGCTTCGTCGAGCTGACGTTCGACCTGAAGGGCGACTCCGTCAACAAGTTCAACGCCCTGACGATGGGTGAGCTGAAAGAGGTCGTCGAAAAGCTGACGGAGGCGCCTCCGAAGGGGCTCCTCGTGACGAGCGGCAAGGACGTCTTCATCGTCGGCGCCGACGTCACCGAGTTCCTCGGCCACTTCAAGAGGACCGAAGAGGAGCTGACGGCCTGGCTCCTCGAGGCCGACGCGGTCTTCAACGGCATCGAGGACCTCCCCTGTCCGTCGGTCGTCGCGCTGAACGGCTTCTGCCTCGGCGGCGGCTTCGAGCTGGCCCTCTCGGCCCACTTCCGGGCCGCCTCGACGGCGGCGAAGGTGGGCGTTCCCGAGACGAAGCTCGGCATCTTCCCCGGCTGGGGCGGCACGGTCCGCCTCTCGCGGATGTGCGGGGCCGACAACGCCATCGAGTGGATCGCCACGGGCGAGCAGTACCCGGCCGAGGAAGGCCTCAAGATCGGCGCGGTCGACGCCGTCTGCGCGCCGGAGAAGCTCCGCGAGGTCGCCCTCCGGATGCTCCAGGACGCCGCCGACGGCAAGCTCGACTGGAAGAAGCGCCGCGACGAGAAGAAGGCGCCGCTCCAGCTGAACAAGATCGAGGCGGGAATGGTCTTCGAAGGGTCGAAGGCGTTCGTCGGCGGCAAGGCCGGTCCGAACTACCCGTCTCCCGTCGCCGCGATCGAGGCGATGCAGAAGGGAGCCGGCCTCGGGCGCGACGAGGCGCTGAAGATCGAGGCCGCGACCTTCGCGAAAATTGCCAAGACGCCCACCGCCCACGGCCTCGTCTCGGTCTTCCTCGGCGACCAGCTCGTCAAGAAGTTCGGCAAGAAGGCGTCGAAGGGCGCGAAACCCGTGCAGCGCGCGGCGGTCCTCGGCGCGGGGATCATGGGGGGCGGCATCGCCTACCAGTCCGCGTCGAAGGGGACGCCGATCCTGATGAAGGACATCGCGCCGAAGGCGCTCGAGCTCGGGATGGGCGAGGCGGCCAAGCTCCTCGAGAAGCAGGTCGACCGCGGGAAGATGACCGCCGGAAAGATGGCGCAGGTCCTGGCCGGCATCACGCCGACCCTCTCCTTCGGCGACTTCGGCGCCGTCGACATCGTCGTCGAGGCGGTCGTCGAGAACGAGAAGGTCAAGAAAGCGGTCCTCGCCGAGCTCGAGGCGAGCGTGAAGCCGGGTACGATCCTCGCGTCGAACACCTCGACGATCTCGATCACCCGTCTCGCCGAGGCGCTGAAGGCTCCGGAGAACTTCTGCGGGATGCACTTCTTCAACCCGGTCCCGCGGATGCCCCTCGTCGAGGTGATCCGGGGCGCGAAGTCGAGCCCCGAGGCGATCGCCACGACCGTCGCCTGGGCGCAGGCGATGGGCAAGACCCCGATCGTCGTCGGCGACTGCGCCGGCTTCCTCGTCAACCGCGTCCTCTTCCCCTACTTCTCCGGCTTCGAGCTGCTCCTGAAGGACGGCGTCGACTACAAGCGCGTCGACAAGGTGATGGAGAAGTGGGGCTGGCCGATGGGGCCGGCGCTCCTCCTCGACGTCGTCGGGATCGACACGGGCGTCCACGCCGACAAGGTGATGGCCGCCTCCTTCCCCGACCGGATGTCGCACGAGGGGGAGAGCGCCATCGAGAAGATGTTCGCCGCCCAGCGCTTCGGCCAGAAGAACGGCAAGGGCTTCTACGTCTGGGAGCCGCAGAAGAAGGGGCCGCCGAAGAAGGCGGTCGACCCGGTCGCCGAGGAGCTGCTGAAGGCGCACGCGACGGCGTCGCCCGAGGTCTCCGACGCCCAGATCGTCGAGCGGATGCTGCTGCCGATGCTCCTCGAGTGCTCGCGCTGCCTGGAGGACGGCATCGTCGCCTCGCCGACCGAGGTCGACATCGCCCTCGTCTACGGCCTCGGCTTCCCGCCGTTCCGCGGCGGGGTCTTCCGCTGGGCCGACGCCACCGGGACCCCGGCGCTCCTCGCGGCCGCGGAGAAGAACGCGGCGCTCGGCGCCCTCTACGCCCCGACGCAGCAGCTGAGAGACCTTGCCGCCGCCGGCAAGGGCTTCCACGGAGAGTGATGAGATGAGAGACGTCGTCATCGTCGATGCCGTCCGCACCCCGATGGGCCGCTCGAAGGGCGGCATCTTCCGGAACGTCCGTGCCGAGAACCTGTCGGCCGACCTCGTCAACGCGCTCCTGGCGCGCAACCCGGCGGTGGACCCCGCCGAGGTGGACGACGTGATCTGGGGATGCGTCCAGCAGACGCTCGAGCAGGCCTACAACGTGGCCCGCTTCATCCAGCTCATGACGCCGATCCCGAAGCAGGTCCCCGCGCAGACGATCAACCGCCTCTGCGGGTCGTCGATGACGGCCCTCCACTCGGCCGCCATGGCGATCATGGCGGGCTATGGCGACCTGTTCGTCGTCGGCGGCGTCGAGCACATGGGGCACGTTCCGATGACCCACGGCGTCGATTTCAACCCGTCCAACTCGAAGCGCAACGCGAAGGCCGCCGGCGCGATGGGCCTCACCGCCGAGTACCTCGCACGCCTTCACGGCATCACCCGCGAGCAGCAGGACGCCTTCGCCTACCGCTCCCAGATGCGGGCCTCCGAAGCGATGCGAACCGGCGCGTTCGCGGGAGAGATCGTGCCCGTGAACGGGCACGACGAGGACGGGGCGCTGAAGCTCTACGACTTCGACGAGGTCGTCCGCCCCGAGACGACGCTCGAGGGGCTCGCCAAGCTCAAGCCTGCCTTCGACCCGAAGAGCGGAACGATCACCGCCGGCAACTCGTCGGCCATCTCCGACGGCGCCGCGGCGCTCCTCGTGATGTCGGCCGAGAAGGCCAGGGAGCTCGGCGTGAAGCCGATGGCGAAGATCCGGTCGATGTCGGCCGCCGGCTGCGACCCGTCGATCATGGGCTACGGGCCGGTGCCCGCCACGAAGAAGGCGTTCGCGCGCATCGGCATGAAGTCGGGCGACGTCGACCTCTGGGAGCTGAACGAGGCCTTCGCGGCGCAGTCGCTCCCGGTCATCAAGGACCTCGGCCTCCTCGACGTCGCGGACGAAAAGGTGAACCTCAACGGCGGGGCGATCGCCCTCGGGCACCCGCTCGGCTGCTCGGGCGCGCGCATCTCTGCGACGCTCCTGCACCTGATGAAGGCGAAGAACGCCACGACCGGAGTCGCCACGATGTGCATCGGCTTCGGCCAGGGTGTGGCGACGGTCTTCGAGAGGGTCTGAGCCCGGAAAAGCGGGATGCGCGGGCGGCGCCTTCTTGCAGCTTGCCTCCTCGTGGCAGGGGTCGCGGAGGCGGAGGGATTCCGCCTCCGCGTCGGCGGCCTCGTCGACCTCCGGGCCGCCCGCACGGACCAGACGACCGGGTGGCTCGACGGGGGGCTCGGCAAGCTCCGCTGGGGTGGGGAGGACGGTGAGCCGAGGACGGTGCTCGCCCTGGCACAGTCGGCGGCGGTCTTCCGCGCGAGCCTCGGCGAGGAGCTGCGGGCGTACGCCCACGTCAGCGCGGATACCGGTTCCTACCCCGTGTCGGGCCTGGCCGGCCTGGACCTCGTCGAGGGCTGGGTCTCCTGGCGCCCGCGGCTCTCGAACGCGCTCGGTGTGCGCCTCAAGGGCGGCCACTTCTTCCCGCCGCTCTCGCTCGAGAACGACGGGGTTGCCTGGAGCCCGACGAGGACGCTGACGCCCTCGGCGTTGAACGCGTGGATCGGCGAGGAAGTCCGCGTGACGGGCCTGGAGGCCTCGCTCGAGGTGTTCCTCCCGACTTCGGATCTCACGTTCACGGGAGCCGTCTTCGGCGGCAACGACCCGTGCGGGAGCCTTCTCGCGTGGCGGGGCTGGGCGATGGGCGACCGGCAGTCCGGGTTTTCCGACAGGCTCCCGCTCGCGGCCCTCCCCACCTTCGAGCAGGACGGGATCTTCCCGGCGCAGGACCCCTGGGTCGCGCCGTTCCGGGAGGTGGACGGGCGGGCCGGCTGGTACGCCGCGGCGTCGTACGTCCTGCCCGAGCGCCTCGAGCTGCGGGCGCTCCTCTACGACAACCGGGGCGACCCGCTGGCGATCGAGGACGGGCAGTACGCGTGGAAGACCCGCTTTTCGGGGGTGGGCGCGAAGCTGCGCCTGTCGCGAGGCGTCGAAGTCCTCGGGCAGTTCGTGGACGGGTGGAGCGTCATGGGACCGGAGGAGGCCGTCGACGCCTACTACAGGACCTGGTACCTCCTCGTGAGCGCGACCCGCGGGCCCCACCGCCTCTCGGTCCGTTACGACGAGTTCCGGGTGCGGGACGAGGACCGGTACGTTGCGGCCGACCCGAACGACGAGGAGGGCGATGCCTGGACCGCGGCCTGGTCCTTCGAGCTCGACCGGCGGACGTCCGTACTCCTCGAGCTCCTCTCGGTCGATTCGGCCCGCCCGGCCCGCGCGCTCGTCGGCTCTTCCGAGAGAGCCCGCGAGACGCTCGTGCAGGTCGGCGTGCGCGGGCGGTTCTAGCCGACCGGGCCTCACCGGCCGGGTCTCCTGCCCGCGCGCAGCGACGGCCCGGAGACGACGACGCCCCGCCGGGTGGCGGGGCGCCGTGAAGAACGGAGAGGAAATTTCTACGGCGTGCGGCCTACCCCTGGCTCGCCGGGAAGATGCGCCGCAGGCTCCAGATCGCGGCCCAGGCCATCAGGAGTCCGGCGATACCGAGGCCGGCTCCGGAGAGGGTCGGGACCGCAATTTCGGCCAGCGCCCTGAAGCTCGTCGCGTCACCCGCCGCGCCGCCCGGCGCGTCGGTGAGGACGGTCGTTTCGTTGGTGCCGTCGTTGTTGGCGTCGAAGCTCGCCGAACCCTGGTTGCTGATGATCTGCCCGGCCGCGGTCATGGAGATCGTCGCCGGGATCGTGATGACGACCGAGCCACCGGCCGGGATCGTCCCGTTCCAGGTCACCGGGTTCGCGCCGGCCGCCGAGACGATTCCGGAGCTCGCCGTGGGGGTTCCGACCGTCAGGAGTGCCGGGAGCGTGTCGGTGAACTCGTCGCCCGGGTTGTCGAGCTGGTCGGCGGTGCCGGAGTTCGTCAGCGTCACCGTGTAGACGACGGTCGTACCGATGAGCTGCATTCCCGCGACGGACTTCGTGGCGGTCACGATGGGCGCGGGCGGGGCGAGGACGATGAAGACGGTCGGTTCGCTCGGGCCGCCGCCGGGGGCGTCGGTGGAAACGAAGAGCTCGTTCGTGCCGTCGCGGTTCGCATCGACGAGGGCCGTCCCCTGCGCGGAGATCGTCTGCCCCGTCGTGCCGGGGTCGATGTCACACGGGATCGTGATCGTCACCGACTGGCCGGCCGGAATGGCGCCATTCCAGATCACAGGGTTGACGCCCACGCCGGACACGGTGCCGGTGCTCGCAGTGGGGGTGCCGACGACGAGGCCGGCGGGGAGGAGGTCGGTGAACTCGTTCCCGGCGTTGTCGGGCTGGCCGCCGGTGCCGGTGTTCGTCAGGGTGATCGTGTAGACGACGTCGCCGCCGTCCGCCTGGTTGCCTCCGGTGATGGCCTTCGTCGCCGTGATGACGGGCGCGGCGATCGGCGCGTCGCAGATCGCGGGGGTGATGGTCAGAGAGAAGGCGCGGATGCTGCCGGTATCGAACTGGAAGAAGTCCTGGGCCCTGAGGTTCCAGGTACCGTTGGCCGTCTCTCCGTCGAAGGCGGAGAGGGCCGCGTTGGGCGTGAAGGTCCCGGTGAAGGGGGCGTTTGCCGTGACGACGGACTGGATGCTCGCGCCGGCACTTTCGTCGTCGAGGACCGTCTGGCAGAAGTTGTTCCCGCTTCCGTCGGTATTGCTGATGGCCATGACGATCGTGCCCGTCGGTGACTCGAGGGAGATCTGCAGATCGTTGACCCAGCTGTGATCGATGCCGACGGTCGTGGACCCGGTCGTCGTGTCGCACGTGGCCCCGTCGATCCGGAGGTCGACGTCGAAGACGTTGCCTGGAATGGCGGCCACGGCGAGTGGCACCGAAACCACGGCGCCGGGGAGTGCCCCGATCCCGTCGGGAATCGGCACGGCGGCACCGGCGTAAGTGAACGTGACCGGGGTTCCGGGCGACCCGTTCAGGAGCGTGAAGGCGAGCACCTTCGGGCTCGGGCCGCCGGTGTACGTGACCGTGAGAGTGAACTGGAGCGTCGCGCCGCAGGGGACCGTCGAGCCGACGCCGAAGACGAACGGCGTCGTGTTGTTCCCGGAGACTGTCGCCGCGAGGTCGGCGTAGGAGGAAGCTCCGGAGAGGATGAAGACCCCGGGCGTCGACGACGTCAGGACCGCGGAGATCGCGGTGGCGCTGGCGCCACCGGCGTTCGTCAGCGGGATCGTGAGGCTCCAGTCCTCGCCGTTCTCGATGTAGGCGTCGCCGTCGCCGGCGACCTGTGCCCGGACCGCGGCCCCGGCCGTCAGGTTGGCCGCGGGCGGCGCGCCGAGCGCCAGGAGCGTCTCGTACGCCATGACGATGCCGGCGCCCGAGTCGCGATCGACGCCGGCAGCCTCGATGTCGAGGGCGTTGTTCACGAGGGCCGTGCGCATCTGGGCCGGCGTGTAGGCCGGGAATGCCTGCCAGATGAGAGCCGCGATCGCGCCGGCGTGCGGGGCCGCGGCCGACGTGCCGAAGAACGGGTTGAAGCCGGGGGCCGCGCAGGCGACGCCGTCGGCGGCGGCGATGTCGGGCTTCTGGCGGACGACGCCGCCGGTTGTGGAGAAGTTGGCGGCGGGGGCGCCGGGGAGGAGGTTGCCGTTCACGTCGAAGAAGATCCGGCGGGGGCCGTCGGCGCTGAACGTCTCGACGGGGTTCGTCACGCCCCCGACGAAGGGGCCGACACCGGCGGTCGCGACGTCGACGGCGGCGACGCTGAACGCGGCCGCCGCGGCGCTGTGGCCGCGTGTCGTGCCGGAGGTCGACAGAGCCGGGTCGAGCTCGCCCCGGAAGGCGATGAGGTTGAACATCCGGTCGGCGGCGCCCGGGGACTGGATGATGACGACGCGATCGTCAAGGTAGATGGGGCTGACGAACTCGATCGGGTCGTCGTCTCCCCCGGCTCCGTCCTGGACATCGAGCGAGGCGTCGTAGATCGTGGTGAGACCGGGGTCCATGACGTAGACGTCGTAGTCGTTCGCCGCCGTCCCGAACGGGTCGGCCCAGTGCAGGATGAGGTAGTTCGATCCGCCGGTGACGGTGATCGACTGCCCGCCGTCGCCGAAATCGTGGGCCGCACCCGTTCCGGCGAGAGGCGCGGGGAGCGCCAGAGCGCTCGCTGCGAAGTCGCCTTCCCACGTGCCCGACGTCCCGTCGTTCTTGTTTCCCTCGTTCCCTGCGGAAGAGAAGTAGAGGGCGCCGTCCGCCGTGACGGTATTGACGGCCTCGGCGATCTCCAGGTCCTGGAAGGGGGACTCGTAGAGATAGATGATGTCGTCGACGATGACGTCGCAGCCAGCGACGAATCGCAGGTCCTGGATGTTCTGCGCGAAGTCCGCGGGAGTGCTGAAGGCCGTGGCGAAGCCGAGCGTGGCTCCGGGCGCGAGGTCGTGGATGATCTCGAGCATCGCCGACCCCTCGTCGCCGGTCCCGGCCTGCCCGGGAAGGACGTCGACGGCGGGAAGGTCGCCGCTCGCCTGGAGCGCCGCGAGCGAGTCGACGCCGTCGGAGAGGACGCAGACCTTCATCCCGGTCCCGTCGACCCCGAAGAAGTTCCGGGCCGCCGCGGCCCGGTGGGTGACGTCGCCCTCCGAGGTGTTGATCTTGTTCGTGAGCATCGGCTGCGCGAGCTGGATCTTCAGGACGTCGGTCCGGGTGGCGAGGGTCGTGATCTTGTCGAGCGGGACCCTGGCGCGGATGGCGCGATACCGCGCGCTCGCGCTCGTGGTGGAGCCTCCGAGAGCGTCGATCGCCGACATGATCGGCTTCATGGCCGCGCCGATCGTCGTATCGATGTCGACGAGGATCGTCCCGTCCGCGTTCGGCTTGACGAACCGGAAGGTGGGCAGGGCCGCGAGCCGGGGATCGGCACGCTGGAAGAGGACCGCGTTGTAGAGCCGCGAGGAAACCTTCCTGTCGCTGGCGGAGCGGGACTCCTTGATGCCGCGCAGGGCCGCGACCTGCTTGGCCGCCGACTCGGCCATGCGTGGGGCCTGGGCCAGCGCGTTGGCCGATGGGCCCAGGATCATGGCGACGGCGAGCACCGCCATCGCGGCTAGCGAACGACCTGGCTTCATCTGGATTCTCCTCCGCTCGGATGGGTCCCGGTGAGGGGGGCGCACGGGACGGGGTGAAAAGAAATCGTATGGAAGGTTGGACACTATTTCGACCCGGGAAGGGGCGTCAACTCTAATTCCCGCCCGCACGATCTTCCGGTCCCGACTGGTCCGGTTTCGCGAATGGGGAGAGAATCACGGGCCCGACATGCGCCTCGTCACCCGCGGAGACCTCGACGGCCTCACCTGCTCGGTGCTCATCACCTCGGTCGAGAAGATCGAGTCGATCGAGCTCGTCCACCCGCAGGCCCTGACCGACGGTCAGTTCGAGGTCCACGAGGCGGACGTCCTCGCGAACCTCCCGTACCATCCGCGCTGCGCGCTCTGGTTCGACCACCACGAGCTCGTCGACGCCAACCTCAGGCCCGCCGAGGGGTTCCAGGGGCGGCACGGGATCGCACCGTCCACCGCCCGGCTCGTCCACGACTACTACGTCGAGAAACGGGGCCCGAGGATCTTCGAGCGGTATGGCGAGCTCCTGGAGGGGACCGACCGGCTCGACTCGGCGAACCTGACCCGCCAGGACGTCCTGAGCCCGCAGCGGGTCCTCCTCCTCGGCTTCACGATCGACTCCCGAACCGGGCTCGGAACCTTCCGCGACTATTTCCTGTTCCTCGGGATGGCCTTGCGGTCGATGCCGTTCGACGCCGTCCTGAAGACGCCGCAGGTCGTCGAGCGCGTGGAGCGGATGCGGGCCGAGGACGAGAAGTTCCGGGCGGCGCTCCTGGCCTGCTCCCGTGTCGAGGCGAACGTCGTCGTCACCGACTTCCGGGGGCTGTCCGAGATTCCCATCGGGAACCGCTTCCTCGTCTACACGCTCTTCCCCGAGGCGACCATCTCGGTTCGGCTGCAGTGGGGGCCGCGGCGCGAAGCGGTCATGGCGACGGTGGGGCACAACATCTTCGAGCGGTCGAGCTGGAGCGACATCGGGCACACGATGTCGCTCTTCGGCGGCGGCGGGCACCGCGGGGCGGGCTCCTGCCCCCTTCCGCCCGACGACGGCGACGCGACGCTGCGGAGGCTCCTCGCCGAGCTGAAGCGCCAGGGTTGAGGGCCTACAGCCACCCCTTCCGCTTGAAGATCCAGTAGGGGGCGATCCCGGACAGGACCATCAGGACGAGGGCGAAGGGGTAGCCCAGCGGCCACGCAAGCTCCGGCAGGACGCGGAAGTTCATCCCGTAGATGCTCGCCACGAGCGTCGGCGGGAGGAAGACGACGGCGGCGATGGAGAAGATCTTGATGATCTTGTTCTGCTCGAGGTTGATGAACCCCATCGTCGCGTCCATCAGGAACTTGACCTTCTCGAAGACGAACCCCGAGTGGCTCGTGAGCGACTCGATGTCGCGCAGCGCCCCCTTGATGACGTTGGCGCGGGGCGTCGTGCCGACGACGTAGCGCATGAGGAACGTGAGGCTCCGGCGCAGGTCGAGGAGGACGAGACGGGTCTTCCCCTGGAGGTCCTCCTCGGCGGCGAGCTTCTCGAGGAGGTCTTCGAGGTCGCGGGCCCCTTCCGTCAGGACGGCGCGGCTCACCCGCTCGAGGCGGGCGTAAGCGGCTTCCAGGACGTCGGAGAGGACGTCGATCTCCGCCTCGATGACCCCGAGCGGGATGTCGATCGGCTCGCGCACCTCCTCCGGCTGGCTCTGGGCCCGGAGCCGGAAGAGCCGGAACGGGGAGAGCCTCTCCGGGCGGACGGTGAAGAGCCGGCCGTGGTGGAGGTTGAACCAGACGTCCACCGTCCGCGCCGGGCCCGGGTCGGTCACGACGAACGCCGTCAGGAGGTGAAGGCTCTCCTGCTCCTGGTAGCAACGGGAGCTGGCCTCCAGCTCGCGCATCTCGGATCGCGAGGGGACCTCGATGCCCCACGTCTGCTCGACCCATGCCTTTTCCTCGGGAGTGGGGTCGAGCAGGTCGATCCACCCGACGGCGTCCCACTCGGGGCCCGTGGCCTCTCCCCCCGTCCCGAGGTGGAGCGCCCGGAGCCCGCCTTCGACGAAGCCGTAGAGCCGGATCACGTCTCCTCCCCCGGGCCGAGGTACCAGCGGATGGTCACGGGCCGGCGTCTCAGTAGTCGCTCGTCATGATGAATACGGGCTTGTTGTTGAAGTTCTCGTATCGAGGCCGGAGGCGGTCGACGATGTAGTGCTTGTCGAGGTCGACCGTCTTCTTTCGGCTCGTGACGACGTCCACCGGGACGTTGTCGTACCGGCCGTTCCTCACGTTCACGAGCCGGCCGTACGTCCCCTCCAGGATCAGGTCCATCGCGAGGTTCCCGAAGGCCATCGGGACGATCGAGTCGAGGGCGTCCGGGTCGCCGCAGCGGACGAGGTAGCCGAGCCGCTGGCTGATCGTGTTGATGCGCCGGCCTCCGGCATGCTTGGGCGAGAGCTGCTTGAGCTTCTCGGCGACGAGGTCGCCGACGCCGCCGAGCTTCTTGTGCCCGTAGGCGTCCTTTTCCTGGTCGGAGAAGACCATCTCGTTCATCCCGGCGATCTTTGCCCCCTCCGAGACGAGGACCACGCTGTAGCGGCTGGGGTTCGAGTCGCGGTCGGCGATGAGAAGCTCGGCGAGCCGGTCGACGTCGAAGGCGTGCTCGGGGATGACGCAACGGTTCGCGGCCCCCGCCATCGTCGGCAGGAGGGCCGTGAAACCGGCGTAGCGCCCGAACACCTCGATGACGAGGAATCGCTCGTGGCTCCCGGCCGAGGTCCGGAGCGCGTGGGTCATCTCGATCGTCCGGGTGACGCAGGTCGAGAAGCCGATGCAGTAGTCGGTCCCGGGGACGTCGTTGTCCATCGTCTTCGGAATGGCGATGACCTTGACCCCCTCCTTGTGGAGGCGAACGCCGTAGGAAAGAGTGTCGTCGCCGCCGATCGGGACGAGGACGTCGATCCCGAGCTTGCCGATGTTCGCGAGGACCTCGGGGGTCAGGTCGTTCATGTCTTCGGTGTACCTGTCACGAAGATGCTCCGGGACGTTCGCCTTCGGGACGTGGGAAGGTCGTGTCCGTGAGGTGTGGAGGAAGGTCCCCCCTGTCCGTCCCACCTTGTTGACGATCTCCTCGGACAGCTCGACGACGCAGTCGCCGTCGGGGCGGTCCCGGTCTCCGTGCAGCTCTATGAGCCCCGCCCAGCCGCGGCGGATGCCGAGGACCCGGTAGCCTTCTCGCAGGGCGCGGACGGTGAGGGCCCGGATGGCGGGGTTGAGGCCGGGAACGTCTCCTCCCCCGGTGAGGATCGCGATCGTCCCGCGTTTCGTTCGCACGTTCGACATGGCCGGCTGCTCCTTCTATCGGGGAGGAATCATCGCACCGCGCGCGGTCGTCACGAAGCGGACCGGGAGGGGCCCAGCGCGGGGACGAACCTCCCGAGGAACGTCCTCAGGGGTTTCTTCGTCGACCAGTCGTCGAAGAGGCTGTAGGCGACCGGCGTTCCGACGAGCGTGAGGACGAGCGCGAGCGTCTGCCCGCCGATGATGACGCTCGCGATCGCCCGGTTCGTCCCCGAGCCGACGCCTGAGGAGACGACGAGCGGGAGCATGCCGGCGACGAAGGCGAGGGTCGTCATGAGGATCGGCCGGAGCCGGTCGCGGTTCGCGCGGCGGATCGCCTCTTCGCGCTCCACGCCCTGGTCCCGGAGCGAAATCATGTTGTCGATCTGCAGGATGCCGTTCTTCTTCACGATGCCGAAGAGGACGAGGATGCCGAGCGACGAGAAGATGTTGATCGACTGGTTCAGGACGACGATCGACAGGAGCGCGAACGGCACCGTGAGCGGCAGCGCGAGGAGGATCGAGACGGGGTGGACCCAGCTCTCGAACTGCGCCGCGAGGATGAGGTACATGAAGATGATCGAGAGGACGAAGGCGGTGAGGAACGCCGACGCTGCCTTCCCCTGCTCGCGCGAGCGCCCCGTCAGCCCCGACGTGTAGCCGGCGGGCATCTTCAGGTCGGCCGCCTTCGCGGTCAGGGCGTCGATGACCGCCTGCGACGAGTAGCCGGGCTTCACGTTCGCCGTCAGGAGGACCTGCCGCTGGCGGGCGATCCGGTTGACGAGGGACGGGCCCGTCCCCTCTTCGAGCGTCACGACGTCGCGCAGGGCGACGGTCCCCCTGGCCGCCGGGACGCGGGCCTGCGCGAGGGCCGCCGCGGAGGAGCGGTCACGTTCCTCGGCGCGGGCGCGCACCTCGTACTGCTCGCCCCCTTCGTAGTAGTCGGAGACCTTCTGCCCGCCGACGAGGACGTTCAGCGTCGTGGCGACGTCCTGGACGTTCACGCCGAGGTCGGCCGCCTTGGCGCGGTCGATCCGGGCCCCGAGCTCGGGCTTGCCGTCGATGAGGTTCGTGTCGACGTCGACGACGCCGGGGACGGACCTCATCGTCTCCAGCAGGGCTTTCGAGTACTCGCCGAGCTGCGCGAGGTCGGGACCGCCGATCCAGAACTGGATCTCGGCGTTCGACCCGCCGCGAAAGGCGTTCACGGGTGTCACCTGCGCGCGGAGGTTCAGGCGCGCGTACTGCGGCATCACCTCGTTGCGGACCCGGTCCATGATCTGGAACTGGTCTTCCTTCCGGTCGCCGACGGGCGCGAGCTTCACGTAGACCGACCCGAGGTTCTGGGTGATCTGGGCGTCGTCCCCGATCGTCAGGAGGGTCGCGGCGACGCCCGGAATCGGACGGATCCGCGCCGCGATCGACTCCAGGATCGCCCGGGTCGTCTCGACGCTCGACCCCTCGGGGGCCCGGACGATGACGTCGAACTGCCCTTCGTCGTCCACGGGGAGGAAGTTCTTGTTGGCGACGATGCCGAGCGGGACGGTCGAGGCCAGGACGAGGGCCATCACGACGACGACGGCCCAGCGGTGGGCCATCGACCATTCGAGGATCGTCATGTACGCGTTTTCGACCACCGGGTAGAAGCCGCGCTGGCGCGAGCTCTCCTCCCCTTCGACGTCCTCGTGCTTCAGCCAGCGGGAGGCGAGCATCGGCGTCAGCGTGAAGGCCACGACGATCGAGACGCCGATTGCGAACGCCATCGTCACGCCGAACGACGCCATGAAGCGCCCGACGATCCCTCCCATGAAGGCGACGGGGAGGAAGACGGCGATGAGGGAGAGGCTCATCGCCACGACCGCCATGCCGATCTCGCGAGTCCCCTCGACGGCGGCCTGGACGGGGCCGACCCCCTTCTCCTCCATGTGCCGGAAGATGATCTCGAGGACGACGACCGCGTCGTCGACGACGATGCCGACGGCGAGCGTCAGCGCCAGGAGCGTGATGACGTTCAGCGAGTAGCCCATCGCGTCGATGGCGGCGAACGTGGCGATGAGCGAGGCGGGAATCGAGACCGCCGCGATGAGCGTGGGGCGCAGCTTTCGCAGGAAGGCCCAGACGACGAGGGCGGCGAAGATCGACCCGAGGACGAGGTGCTCCTTGACGGCGTCCACGGCCGCGACGACGTACTCGGACTGGTCCCTCACGAGGTCGGTCTTCCACCCCTTCGGGAGCTGCTCTCCGAGGGCGTCGATCCGCTCCTTCAGCCGTTCGACGACCTCGATCGTGTTCGTCCCCGACTGCTTGCGGACCTGGAGGACGACGGCGGGCGTGCCGTTCAGGCTCGCGAGCGTCTCGACCTCGGCCTCGGTGTCGCGGATCGTCGCCACGTCGGCGACGCGCACCGGCTCGCCGTTTCGGACGGCGACGGGAATCGACCCGAGCTCGCCGGGAGTCGAGACGCGGCCGTAGGTCCGGAGCGTGAAGTCCTTCACCCCCTGCTCCACCTTGCCGCCCGGCACCTGGACGTTCTGGGTCTGGAGGGCGCGGACGACGTCGGCCACCGTCAGGTCGAGGCCCGAGAGGCGGTTCGAGTCGACGACGACGTTGACCTGCCGGGCGCGGCCGCCGATGACGCGGACCTGGCCGACGCCGAGGACCGACTCGAGGGCGCGGCGGTACTTCTTGTCGGCGAACTCGGTCAGGTCGCGGATCGGTGCGGGGCCGGAGAGGACGACGGAGAGGACGGGGGGTGGCGTCGGGGTCGATCTTCTCGATGACGGGCGGGTCGGCGTCGCGCGGGAGGTCGGCGAGGACGGCGTTGACGCGGTCGCGCACCTCCTGCGCGGCGACGTCGCCGTCCTTCTCGAGGACGAACTGGACGGTGACGACCGAGACCCCCTCGGCCGAGACCGAGAGGAGCTGGTCGATGCCGCTGATCGTGTTGACCGCCTCCTCGATCTTCTCGGTCACCTCCGTCTCGATCTCCTCGGGCGCGGCGCCGACGAGGCGGGTCGAGATGGAGACGAACGGGAAGTCGATGTTGGGGAAGCGGTCGACGCCGAGGCGGCGGTACGAGAAGAGCCCGATGACGACGAGGGCGAGGACGATGACGGCCGCGAAGACGGGCCGCTTGACGCAGAGCTCGGCGAGCTTGTTCACCTCGGGACCCTGGCCTTACCGTTTCGCCGCCGGACGCTCGAGCTCGACGCGCGCGAAGAGCCCGGGGCGCAGGCGCCCGTCGCGGTTCGGGAAGAGCGCCTCGACGGCGAACGTCCGGCTCGCCGGGTCGAGGGCGGCAACGACGACCGAGACGGTGCCGTCGAAGGTCTCTCCCGGGTACGGGTCGACCGTGGCCCGCACCTTGGCGCCCCGCTCGGCGGCGCCGAGGAAGCGCTCGGGGACCCGGAAGCGGAGCTTGAGCGGCGCGGTCTGGACGACGACGAACGTCACCGTCCCCTCGCTCAGGCGTTCCCCCACGTCGACGCGCTTCTCGAGGACGACGCCGTCGATCGGGGAGCGCAGGACGGCGTCGGAGAGGCGCTGTTTCGCCAGGTCGAGGCCCGCCTGCGCGCCGAGGCGGGACGCTTTCGCTCCTTCGAAGGCGGCCTGCGAGCGTTCGAAGGCGGCCGGGGCGACCGACTCCTTTGCCACGAGCTCCTTCTTCCTGCCGAAATCGCGCTCGGCGTCGGCCAGGACGGCGGCCGCGCGGGCCACTTCGGCCTCGGCACGGGCGGCGTCGAGCCTCAGGTACTCGGTCTCGAGCGTCAGCAACGGCTGGCCCATCGCGACCCGCGCGCCCTCGTCGACGAGGACCTGCGCCACGCGCCCGGTGACCCGGGCGACGAGCTCGGAGCGCACGAGCGGGATGAACTCGCCGGTGGCGAGAAGAACGCGCTCGTCCGCGGCGGCGGCCGCCGGATCTGTGGCGGGTGCGGGCGCGAGAGCCGTTTCGAGCGGCTTCACGTCGTCGGGGAGGGCGGCGGGTGTGGTCTCCTTCGGCGCGGCGACGGGGCCTTTCGGGCCGCATCCGGAAAGGGCGAGGACGAGTGGAAGGGCCGCCAGCGCGGCGGGGATCGGTCTCGGGCTCATCGGGCGGTCTCCTTGCGGGTGGCGGGGGCGAGGACGCCGGCCGCGTGGAACGTGCGGACCTCGGCCAGGAAGAGTCCGAGGCGGGCGGCGATGCGGCCGCGCCGGGCCTCGGCCAGCGACGTTTCGGCGGACTGGACGTCGAGGGTCGTCAGGAGCTGGCTGCGGTACTGCTCGAAGGTCTGGTCGTAGTCGGCCTGGGCCGCGCTCAACCGCTCGTCGGCGAGCTTCGTCCGTGCCCGCGCCGCCTCGACGGCGAGCAGGGCGACCTGGACCTCCTCCTTCACCTCGCGCCGGAGCTCCTCCACGGCGAGCCGGGCCTGCGTCTCGCGCTCGCGGGCTGCGGCCACGCGGGCGGCGGTCTCGCCGCCGCGGAACAGGTCGACGGAGAAGCGGAGGGCGCCGTAGCCGTATTCGTCTACGGGGAAGGCGCGCTTCTGCTTCACGTACCCCGCCTCTGCGAAGAGGACGGGGAGGTATGCACCCCGCTGCTTCTTCACCTCGATCCCTGCGGACGAGAAGGCGAGCTCGGCCTGCCTCACGTCGGGTCGCGCGAGGGCCGACGCGACGAGATCGCTCTCGGGCCCGAGCGGCGGGAGGAGAGCCGAGCCGGCGTCGACGTCGACCGGACCGTCGAGGGCGAGGGCGACCCGGAGCCGGCCGAGCGCTTCCTCGAGCCCCTGCCGGGCCGAGATGAGCCGTTCCTCGGCGGCCTTGCCGTCGGCCTCGGCCCGCAGGAGGTCGACGCGGGTGGTCTCTCCGGCCTCGAAGAGGTCCTTCGCCTGCTTCTTCCGCTGCGCCACGAGGGCGACGTTGCGCGTCTCGACGTCCACGAGCGCCTCGCTCCCGGCGGCTGCGGCGAACGCGGTGGCGACACGCAGAAGGACGTCCTCTTCCGCGCCGCGGCCCGTTTCGCGCGCCCCCTCGACGGCGAGCTTCGACTGGTCGTAGGCGCGCTTCTCGCGCAGCCCAGCGAAGAGCGGCTGGACGGCGACGACCCGGTAGTCCCAGTCCTGCTTCGGGAGGACCGTCCGGTCGTCCGGCGGCTCGCCGAACGAGACCTCGGTGCTGTTGAGCCCGAGGTTCCCGGCGGCCGCGACCTTCGGGAGAAGAGCCGCGAAAATCGCCTTGCGCTCTGCGTCGGCGGCGGGGAGCTCGCGCCGTGCCCTCTCCAGCGAGAGGTTCGAGGAGAGGGCCCGCTCGAACGCGTCGGCGAGCGTGAGCCCCTCGGCGGGGGCGGGCGGCGATACGGAAAGGAGAATCATGGCCGCTGCGAGCGCGGCCCGGTGGTGTCCTCTCGAGAGGTTCAAGCGATCCTCCTGGCGGTGATGCCGCAGAAGAGCGTGTCGACGACGAGCCGCACGTCCTCCTCGACGGGGGGCGGGTCGGTCTCCCCGAGCCTTCGCAGGATCAGGCCCGCGATCCCTTCGGCGACGAAGAGGGCGAGCCGGTCGGGGGGGAAGGGGCGCATCTCCCCGCGGGCCTGGCCCTCGGAGAAGAACGAGGCGAGAAGGTCGAGGTAGGCGCGGTAGAGCGGGTTGCAGCTGCGTGCGTGCCGCGCGGAGCGCTCGGCGCCGGGCCCGGGGTGGGCGACGGAGAGGAAGAGCCGGAACAGGTCCCGGCGCCGCTCGAAGAACGCGACGTGGGTCAGGATTGCGGCCTCGAGCCTCTCGGGAATGGCTCCCTGCCCGCCGAGCGCTTCGGCGACAGCGAGCTGGAGCTCCTCGAAGGCCGATTCGGCCACGTGGACGACCAGCTCTTCGCGGTTCTCGAAGTAGAGGTAGAGGGTCCCTTTCGCCAGGCCCGCCTCGTCCGCGATCTCCTGCATCGTCGTCCCCTCGACCCCCTTGCGCGCGACGACCCGGAGCGTGGCCTCGCCGATCTCCCGGATTCGCACCGGCTCGAGGACTTCCCTCAGCTTTCGTCGTGTACCAACCATCGAGTCACTTCCCTGACCGTTCGGTCAGCGAATACTACGCGGGAGCCCGCGACTCGGTTTCAACGGGCCGGCTGGCAAAGGCCTATGTAACTGTCTTCGAGCGGCTTCCGCGCGGGAGAGGACCCGTGGAGGACGGTGTCGGGGGCCTGGCAGGGCAGGTCGACGGCCCCTGGACCCTCCGGCCCCGGGTTGGGGTAGTCTTGCCCGTCACCCATAACCAACGACCGCTCTGTAGATGAGGAGGAAGACCATGACCCACGGGATCACCGCGACGCGCGTCGCCTTTGCAGGGATCCTCGCCGCCGCGCTCGCCCTCGGGGGCTGCGGCTGGAAGAAGGAGATCGAGCAGCTCAAGACCGACAACCAGAAGCTCTCGCAGGAGAAGCAGCAGCTCGAAGGGCAGCTGACGTCGGCCGGGGTCGAGAGCACCGAGATGCAGGTGACCCTCGACGAGGTCGCCACGAGCCTCGAGGAGCTCCGCGCCAAGGAGCTCCAGATCGTCCGCAGCTCGATCGAGGTCGTCCAGGAAGGCAAGCCGCGCAGCACCCGGCGCGACGAGCTGAAGACCGAGATCGAGGCGATCCGCAAGGCGATCAAGGAGAACCTCGAGAAGCTCGCCAGGCTCGAGCAGGAGAAGAAGGACGCCCTCGCGAAGGCGAAGGCCTCCGGCAAGAAGGTCACCGAGCTCGAAGGGCAGGTCACCTCGATGGAGCGCCTCATCGGCGAGATGAAGAAGTCCCTCGAGGAGAAGGAGACGATGATCGGCGAGCTCGAGACGAAGGTGCTCGGGCTGACCCAGACCGTCGAGCAGCAGACGGCGACGATCGCGGAGAAGGAAACGGTCATCGAGACCCAGACGAAGACGATCAACACGGCGCACGTCGCGATCGCCGGCCAGAAGGAGCTTCAGGCCGCGGGGGTCATCGAGAAGAAGGGCGCCTTCCTCGGCATGCGCGGCAGCTGGGTGCAGACCGGGAAGTTCGACACCGACCTCTTCAAGGAGATCGACATCACGAAGGAGACGGAGTTCGCCATCGCGGCCCCGCTCAAGAAGATCCAGGTCATCTCCTCGCACCCACAGGGGAGCTACGAGCTCGTCGCGGCGGACGAGAAGAACTCGACCTTCAAGATCGTCGACGCGGCGAAGTTCTGGTCCGGCGAGAAGTTCCTCGTCGTCAAGTACAAGGACTGACACTCCCTCTTCACCAGGTGAGAACGGAAGGCCCGCCGGGGAAACCCGGCGGGCCTTCGCGATTCCCGGGGGGGCTTCAGCCCTTGACCGCGCCCCCCGTCAGCCCGCCCGAGATCCGCCGCTCGAAGACGAGGACCAGGAGGACGACGGGGAGCGTCGCGAGGACGATCGCCGCGGAGAGCTGCCCCCACGGCACCTCGTAGAGCGAGGCGCCCGAGACGCTGGCGATCCCGGCGGTGACGGTGCGGCTCGTGTCGCGCGTCGTGAAGCTGAGGGCGAGGAGGAACTCGTTCCACGACGCGATGAACGTCAGGAGCGCCGCGGCCGTCACGGACGGGGCCGCAAGCGGGAGCTGGACGCGCAGCAGGCGCCCGAGCGGGCCCAGGCCGTCGAGAGTCGCGGCCTCCTCCACCTCCTTCGGCAGCTCCCGGAATCCGGCCTCCAGGACCCATACGGCGAGCGGCAGGCCGAAGGCCGCGTAGGGGAAGACGAGCGCGAGGGGAGAGTTCACGAGGCCGAGGAGACGCACTCCCTCGTAGAGCGGGAAGAGAAGGAGGATCGGCGGGAAGAGGGAGACGAGGAGGAGCCCCAGGAGCCACCGGTTCCGCGCGCGTGGCCGCATCCGGCAGAGCGCGGCGGCCGCGGGGGCGGCGGCCGCCAGGCAGAGGAGCGTCGCCGCCAGCGCGATCCCGGCGCTGTTGGCGAGGTAGCGCGCGAAGGGCTTCCTCTCCCAGAGCGCGCGGACGTGCTCGGCCGTTGGTGGGTTCGGGACCCAGACGGCGGGGACCGACGTGATCTGCGCGTCGGGCTTGACGGCCGTCAGCGCCTGCCACGCGGCGGGGACGAGGCTCCAGACGGCGGCGAGCACGATCGCCAGCGCCAGGCCCGCCGCAGCGAGGGGGCGGCGCCTCATTCCACCTCCCTGTGAGAGGCGAGCCGGACGACGACCGCCGCCAGGACGAGCGCCAGGAGCATTCCCTGGACCGCGATCGCGGCGCCGTAGCCGAAGTCCAGGTAGCGGAACCAGCTCTGGTAGGCGTAGAGGGCGAGCGTCTCCGTCGAGCCTCCCGGCCCGCCCCCGGTCATCACGTAGACGATGTCGAAGGCGCCCCAGGACTGGATCGCCCGGAAGAGCGTGGCGACGACGAGCGAGGGAAGGAGGAGCGGGAGGGTGATGCGCCGAAAGCGCTGGAACGCGCCCGCGCCGTCGACCCGCGCGGCTTCGAGGACCTCGGAGGGAATCCCCTGCAGGCCGGCCAGGACGATGAGGGCGACGAACGGCGTCGCCTTCCAGGCGTCGGCCACGACGAGCGCCGCCATCGCCGTCGCGGGCTGGGCGAGCCAGGCGACCGGCTCCCCGAGAAGGCCGAGGCGGGCGAGGAGGTCGTTCGCCATCCCGAACGTGTCGTGGAAGATCCAGGCCCACGCGAGCGCCATGACCGACGTCGGGAGCGCCCACGGGACGAGGACGACGGCGCGCAGGCCCCCCCGCCCGCGGAACGGCCGGTCGAGGAGGAGCGCGAGCGCCGTCCCGAGCGTCACCTCGAGGAGGACGGAGAGGCTCGTGAAGAGCGCCGTGTTCCGGAGGGCGCCGAGGAATCGCCCATCGCCGAACGTCCGCGCGTGCGTCGCCAGCCCGGCCCAGGAGGAGACGACGGCGTCGTCGAGCCCGGTCCGCGTGAAACCGAGGTAGACGACGCGCAGCGCCGGGATCGCCACGACGAGCGCGAGGAGGACGAGGACCGGCGCGAGGAGGAGCACGCGCTCGCGTCGCGCCCGCGCGGCGAGCGTCCCGGCGCTCACGGCGCGTCCCCGATGACGAGGCGCGTCTCGCGGGCTGCGGACGCGAGCGCCGCGCGCGGCGTCGAGAGACCCGCGAGGGCGGCCGTCAGGTGTCGCTGGAGGATGTCGGACGCCTGCGCGTACCGCGCGATGACGGGCCGGGGTGTCGCGCCGGCGTGGATCCGCCTCAGGTCGGCGAGGAACGGGTTCGCGGCGAGCAGGGCCGGGTTTTCGTACGCGTCCGCCCGCGCGGGCGCGAAGCCGGTCGCCTCGCAGAAGAGCCGCTGGCTCTCGAGCGTCGTCGCGTGACGGACGAAGGCGAGCGCCTCTGCGGGGTGGCGCGAGGAGCGGGCCACGGCGAGGCCCCAGCCGCCGAGCGTCCCCGAGCCCGCGTCGCCCGAGAGGGTCGGCACGGGGAGGACGCCGATCTTCCCCGCCACGGCGGAGCCTTCGCGCTGCGCGAGGCGCCAGACGTAGGGCCAGCTTCTGAGGAAGACCGCGCGTCCCGACTGGAAGAGGTGGCGCGTCTCTTCCTCCTTGTACGCGGCCACGCCCTGCGGGCTGATGCCGCCCGGTGCGCGGGCGCGCAGGAGGAAGGAGAGCGCGGCCTCGGCCTGGGGCCTGTCGAGGCCGACCTCGAGCGTCCCCGGGTCGATCCAGGAGCCGCCGTGGCCGTGCAGGACCTCGAGAAAGAAGCAGACGAGCCCCTCGTACTGGGCCCCCTGCCAGAGGAACCCCCAGCGTTCCGGCGGCGACTGGAGGCGCCGCGCGGCGGCTTCGAGCTCGGCGAACGTGCGGGGCGGGGCGATCCCCGCGGCCGCGAGGAGGTCGGCGCGGTAGTAGAGGAGCCCGACGTCGGTGCGGAAGGGGATGCGGTAGAGGCGACCGCGGAAGAACCCGGCGGCGAGCGCCTGCGGGAGGAAGGCGGAGCGTTCCGCCTCGCCGATCTCGCCGTCGAGCGGGAGGAGCCAGCCGGCCGCCGCGAGCTTCGAGGTCCAGGTGACGTCGAGGTAGACGAGGTCGAATGCGCCGTCCGCAGAGAGGAGGGCCGCGGTCGTCAGGCTCTCGCGCAGGTCCGTCGGGACCGGGCCCTCCTCGAGGACGATCCGTGTCCCCGGACGGGCTTTCGTGAAGCTCTCGGTGAGGGGCATCCAGAAGGGGCGCTCGTTCGCCGGCACGAGCATCCGGAGCGTGACGCCGTTGCCGGGGGGCGTCTCTCCCGCGCGACACCCGGAGACCGCGAGCAGCAGAGCGAGTGCCGGCGCGGCGCCGGCCCCGCGCGCGCTCATCCGAGGTCCGCCATCGACGGGCCCGAGCCCTCCTCCTCGTGAACGTGGAGCCGCGCGCGGATCAGGTCGGACGACGAGAGGAAGCCGACGAGCCGTTGCGTTTCGAGAGACGCGACGACCGGGGCGCGCGTCTCGCCGGCCTGGGCGAGACGGAGGGCGGCATCGGCGAGCGTCAGGTCGGGCGTGAGGACGAGGACGGGGGGGAGCGCGAGGCTCCCGGCGCTCGTGTCCTGACGGTTCTCGAGAATCGCGGCGTCGAGGTCTCTCGCGAAGAGGATGCCCGCGAGGACGCCGTCCTCGTCGACGACGGGGTACTGCTCGTGCCGCGTCCCCGCGGCGGTCCGCGCCGCCTCGAGGGCCGTCATCGACGCGCGCGGAGCGCGGAGCTCGGTCGTCATCACGTCGCGCACCCGCCGGCGCGCGAGCGGGTCGGCGCCGTCGAAGGAGCGCCGCGCGGCCCCGGGCCCGAGGGCCCGCTCGACGAGCGTCTCGCGCGAGATCCGGCGCGCGACGACGGAAGCGAGGACGACCGCCAGCATCTGCGGCAGGATGAGGCCGTAGTCGCCCGTCACCTCGAAGACGATCAGGACGGACGCGATCGGCGTCCTGAGGAAGCCCGCGAAGAACGCTCCCATCCCGACGAGGGCCCAGGCTCCCGGCTCGACGTGCGCCATCGGGAAGAGGAACTGCCCGAGGTGCCCGGCAGCGGCGCCGAGGGACGCCCCGAGGAACAGCGACGGCGCGAAGATGCCGCCCACGAGCGGCGCCGCGAGCGCGAGGGCGACCCCCGCGAGCTTGGCGGCGAACGCGATCGCCGCCTGCGGGCCGGTCCCCCCGCCCCCGAGCCACTCGGCGACGGCGGGGTAGCCGATGCCGAGCGTCTCCGGCGCCACGACGCCGAGGAGGCCCGCGACGGCCCCGGCGATCGCGCCGCGCGCGACGAACGCGCCGCGCCCCGCCCGCTCCACGAGCTTCGTGAGGCCCTTCTGGAGGATCGGGACGACGCGCGGAAGCCACCCGGCCGCCGCCCCGCAGAGAAGGCCGAGGACCGCGAAGCCGAGGAGCTCGCGCAGGTCGCCCCACCGGGCGGGAGAGGCGGGAAGGAGCCGTTCGCCTCCGAGGAACGTCCGCTCGACGACGGCCGCCGCGACGGCGGCCAGGAGCGAGCCGCCGAGGACGCCGCGCGAGGCCGCCCCCAGGATCTCCTCGAGCGCGAAGACGACACCGGTGATCGGCGCGCTGAAGATGGCGGCGATCCCCGCCGCGGTGCCGATCGGCACCATCCCGCGGACCATGCGACCCGGCAGCCCGAGGGCGCGTGCGGCCCGCACGGCGAATCCGCTCGTCAGGACGACGGTCGGCCCCTCGGGGCCGAGGGGCGTCCCGGCGCCGAGCGAGAGGGCGTTCGCGCCGAACGCGCCGACGAGCGTCCGCCCGTCGAGGAGGGTCGAGGGCTCTCCCGCGTACGCCCTCCGCACGAGGGCGAGCCCGCCCCCGGCGCGCGGCGCCAGGCGGGGAACGAGCCAGGCCAGGAGGGCCCCGGCCGCGGCGGGGAAGGTGACGAGGAGCGCGCCGCGCACGAGCCCGCTCGTCCGGTCCATAGCCGTGCCGACGAGGAGGGCCCGGACGAACTCGATCGCGCCGTGGAACGCGACGGCCACGAGGCCGCACCCCGCCCCGATCAGGACGACCGCGACGAGCACCGCCTGGCGCGAGCGCGGCCTGAGGAGGCCGAGGAGAGCCTCGAGGCGTTCGCGGGCGTTCCCCCGGCCGGTTGTCGCGTCCTCGCTCAGCCAGCGCCTCCACGGACGGCCGCGGCCCGCGGCCCGAGGAGGAGGTGGTCGAGGGTCTGCAGATAGCGCGCCGTCTCCTGCCGCTCGAGGCCGGAGACGAACTTCCAGAAGCCGTAGATCCGCGAGAACGTCATGATCCTCTCCGCGTAGCGGCGCCACGTGTAGCGGGCCGCGACCCGCGCGATGCCGGCCTCGGAGATCACGCTCCAGGCCCGGGGGTCTGCGGCGCAGCGCTCGAGGAAGTCCGCGATCCGCGCCGTGGCGGCGGCCCCGTCGTTGGGGTCGACGTGGAAGCCCGAGCGGCCGTCCTCGATGATCTCCGAAGGGCCCCCGTGGCAGGTCGCGAAGACCGGAAGGCCCGACACCATCGCCTCGACGACCGTCAGGCCGAAGGCCTCGAAGAGGGCGGGCTGAACGAAGACGCCGCGCCGGTCCGCGACCCAGCGATAGAGCTCGCCCGTCAGGTGGCGGTCGAGCCGCCGGCCGATCCAGCGGACCCCGCCGTCGAGCGCGTGGCGGGTCATGAGGTCGTGCAGCAGGAGCGCCTGCTCGCGCTCCTCGCCGTCGGCGCAGAGGCTCGTGTCGACGTGCCCGCCGACGACGACGAGGTTCGCGAGGCCCCGGAGCCGCTCGTCGTTCGCCCACCACGAGACGAGGCCGGCGAGGTTCTTGATCCGGTCGAGGCGGGCCATCGTGAAGACGATCGGCCGCTCCGGCGAGACGAGGCGCCCGCGGGCCGTGGGCCCCGGGTCGCCGAGGACGAGCTCCTCGAGCATCGGCGCGAGGCTCCCGAGGCGTCGCGCACCTTCGGTGAACGGGAAGTAGACGTCCTCGTCCGCGCCGGGCGAGACGATGTTGAACCGCGGGTCGAAGACGTCGACGCCGTTCACGACGCGGTAGAGACCGGGCATGGTGAACGAAGAGTAGCTCTCGTACTGCCCGACCGCCTCACTCGTCCCGGCGATCTCCTGGTAGGTGCTCGTCACGATGAAGTCGGCGCTGTTCATCGCGAAGAGGTCGGCGGTGTACTGGACGGAGAAGGCGTACTCCTCCTCCATCTCCTGCCAGTGGAGGGCGGAGAGGAGGTACTTCGTCTTCTCCAGGGCGTGGGCGATCGTCGCGTGCGTCACGCCGAGGCGCATCCCGATCAGGGCCGCGACGAGGTTGCCGTCGGAGTAGTTCCCGAGGATCAGGTCGGGGCGCCCGCCCATCTCCGCCGCGGCCTCGCGCTCGACCTCGCGCGAGAAGCGGTGGAGGTAGGGCCAGACCTTGAAGCGGGAGAGAAAGGAGCGGACG
The DNA here is from genome assembly GCA_016719485.1 of Holophagales bacterium. Lineage (NCBI taxonomy): Bacteria > Pseudomonadati > Acidobacteriota > Holophagae > Holophagales > Holophagales bacterium. The sequence continues at coordinate 74,939 of JADJZB010000022.1, read as the reverse complement.
ACGCTGCCGTCGGCCTCGCGGAACGGGACCCTCAGGATGACGGCGCTCCGGCAGCCGTCGATCGGCTCGAGCCGCTCGTCGCAGCCGGTCGACCCCGCTTCGGGGATGAGGCGCGTGACGACGACGATCCGCGGCTCGACGTCGACCCCCTGCACCGCCATCCGGTCCCGCATCTCGCGCTCCAGCGCGCGGACCTGGTCGAGGATGTAGACGACCTGCCCGCCGGTGTCCGGCAGGCCGAGGACCCCCGACTGGCCGAACCACCCGTGCGGAGACAGGACGAGGACGCGCGAGATCATCGGGACGCGGGCGAGGAACGCCTCGAGAAGCTCGGCCGAGGGAGCCTCGAAGAGGTCGATGAGGAGGCTCATCGTCTCGGCGGCGCGCCCCGCGGTCGCGCCCCAGCCGGGCGCGAAGCCGAGCCCGGCGAGGCGTTCCTCGAGGTCGCTCCACGGGGTCCCGGGGTTGGCCGTGGCGAGGAGCGCGTGCCCCTTCCTGAGGGCCGACCTCAGGGCCGCGGTGTCCGGAAAGCCCACGCGGAGGAGGAGCGAGCGTCCCTCGAGAGCGTGGAGGCCGAGGAAGCTGTGGATCCGGTCGGCCCCGGCGCCGCCGTCGCGGAAGAGCTGGCTGGCGAGGTGCCGGTTGAGGAACGAGAGCCCCTGGCCGATCGACCGCGGTTCGGTCAGTCGCGGAAAGCCGCGGGAGAAGGGGCCGAAGTCGAGCTCGAGCGGGTCCACGGCGTCCGCGTGCGTCACGAGGCCTTCCTTGAAGCGGAGGAACTCGGTGCTGGAGATCTCCTCGGGGACGAGGCGGTCGGCGTGGATCCGGGCGTAGGCCCACCGGCCGGGGCCGATCCGAAAGGAGAAGGCGGCCCACGGCGCCCGGAAGATCCCCTCCTGCACGGCGGCGACGGCCATCCCGAGGGCAGTCGCGGCGAGGTCGGCCTGCGCGTAGGCGAGGCGGACGTCGTCGAAGCCGCGGACGAGGTCCGAGCGGAGGAGGACCCCGCGTCCGTCGCGGAGCCAGCGGTTCATCAGGAGGACGAAGACGTCCGGGTGCGTCTCGGCGAAGTCGTGAAGACGGCTCAGCATGGGTCCTCCGTCGCGAACCGGTAGTGCCCGATCCCCTCGAGGATGCCGCCGGCGAAGGAGGCCGAGGCGAAGTAGACGCGGTCGCGGCCGCGGAGCTCCTCGAGCTCGGGCTTGTGGTTGCCGACGACGACGGCCATCGTGTCGCCGACGAGCATCTCGAGATCGTTCCCCGAATCGCCCGCAACGAGGAAGCTCTCGAGCGGCAGGCCGAGCCGGAGGGCGAGGAACCTCACCGCGAGCCCCTTCGAGGCGCGGACGGGCAGGACGTCGAGGAACTTCCCCTGCGAGAAGACGAGCCGGGCCGCGAGGCCGCGGGCGCGCAGGAGTCGCCTCACTCCTTCGAGGTCGACGGTCCTCCCGGGCAGGACGTCCCAGCTCGCCTTGAACGGCCCGTCGTTCACCGCCGGCTGCTTTTTCAGGCCCGGGGCCCCGGCGAGCGCGCGGACCACCTCCTCGCGCCTCCAGCCGTGGCGGATGTGGCCCTCCCAGGCCTTGTCGGGCTTCAGGTCGGGGGCAAAGCGGATCTCGGTGCCGACGGAGGTGACGAGGACGTCCGGGACCGGCACCTTCCAGGTCTCGAGGACCTCGAGGGTCCGGGGGAAGGAGCGCCCCGTGGCGACGCCGAACGCGACCCTCGGCGCGTTCGCGACCCGCCACCGAAGGAGCCGCGCGAGCGCCTCCTCGTCCCCGATGAGCGTGTCGTCGATGTCGGTGACGAGGAGGTGCGAGGCGTCGGCGAGACGGGCGAGAGGTGTCGCCCCGAGCGCGGCGTGTCGCCGCCGGAGGGCCTTGCGCTCACGCCGGAGGAGCCGGGTGCAGAGGGCGAGGTAGCGCTCCACGTGTCCGTCCCAGGAGTAGGTGTCGTGGACGCGGCGCAGCCCGTTGCGGGACCACTGGCTCCAGCGGGCGGAGTCGGAGAGGGCCTCGCGCAGGGCCTGCGAGAGGGCGTCGACGTCGCGGGGGTCGACGAGGAGGCCGTTGCGGCAGTTCGAGAGGATCTCCCGGGGGCCGCCGTCGGCGGTCGCGACGACGGGGAGGCCGCTCGCGGCCGCCTCGAGGATCGTGAGCCCGAACGGCTCGGTGAGAGCGGGGTTCACGAAGACGCCGCGGCGCCGGGCGGCGACGCGGTAGATCTCCGGGACGTCCTCCGGGGTGTGCGTCTTCGGGAGCGCGATCGAGCCCCAGAGGTCGTGCCGGTCCGCGGCGAGAAGGAGGTCCGTGAAGACCTCCCTCGCCTCCTCCTCGGCCGTGGCGACGTCGTCGCGCACTCCCGGCAGGATCGCGAGGTTCGCCCTTTCCCGCAGGGCCGGGTCGCGGCCGAACGCCTCGACGAGGGCGGGGAGGTTCTTCTTCGGCGAGGGGCGGCTGATGGCGAGGACGAGCGGGAGGTGCGGGTCCCGGAGCCAGCGGTCTATCGCAGGGAAGGACGTCCGCGTGCGGATCGGGATCGGCGGGGAGAAGCGCGACGTGTCGACGCCGGGCGGGACGACCGCGAACCGGCCGGGGCGGAAGTTGTCGTACTCGCCCCACTGCTCTTCCGCTTCCTGGCGCGTGCTCGCGAGGACGAGCCGGGCGTTCTCGAGGACCTCCTCCTCCGCGGCGATCCGGTGGGTGAACCGGAACTGGCGCTCGAGGCCCGACTCGAGCCGGCCGCCGGCGAGGAGGCGGGACCTCTTCGTCCGGCCGAGGGAGTGCCCCGTGTGGACGAGCGGGATGCCGAGGAGCTGCGAGAGGCGCACCCCGACGTAGCCCGCGTCGGCGTAGTGGGTGTGGATCAGGTGAGGGAGGCGTTCCTGGGCGCGCAGGTACTCGACGCAGCGGTCGACGAGGGCGGGAAGGTGCGGCCAGAGGAGCTCCTTGCGCAGGTACCGCCGCGGCCCGAAGGGGAGCCTCACGAGGCGGGCCTTCTCCCCGAGCGGCTCCTGGGGCACGGCGTAGTCGGGCCCGGCCGCCGGGTCCTCGACGAGGCGCGTCACGAGGTCGACGCGGGCGACGGCCGGGGAGCGCGCCAGGGCGCGCGCGAGCTCGAGGACGTAGGTGACCTGGCCGCCGGTATCGGGGTCGCGGCCGAGCTCCGGGCTCGTCCCGCGGACGAGCCCGTGGAGGCTCAGGTGGAGGAGGTAGAGGCCGCCGGTCACGGCGTCCCCCGTCCCCACGCCGAGAGGAACGGGGCGTAGAACGCCGGGTCCCCCGGGGTGGCCCCCGCGATCCGCGTCACGGCGCCGGCGAAGTCGACGCCGCGGCGGAGGCTCTCCTCGGCCGTCCAGCCCTTCACGAGGCCGAGGAGGACGACCGACGTGAAGGCGTCGCCGGCCCCGACGGTGTCGACGACGGGCCCGGGGGGCTCCGCGGCGGGGACCTCCACGAAGGTCACGACGTCTCCGCCGATCCGGGCGGCGACGAACGCCCCCTTCGCTCCGCGCGTGACGTAGAGGGCGCGCAGCCGGAAACGGCGGACGACGTCGGCCGAGAGCGCCTCGTGGTCCCGGAGCGTCAGACAGAGGAGGCGGCGGACCTCCTCGAGCTCCTCGTCGCTCACCTTGACGACGTGCGCGGCCGAAAGGGCCCTGCAGACGACGGAGCCGTCGTACCAGGAGGCGCGCAGGTTCAGGTCGGCGAGGCGGAGGGCCTTCGTGGCCGAGAGGACCTCGTGGAGGGCCGCCCGGGAAACGGGGTCCCTCTGGGCGAGGGTCCCGAACGCCACGACCGAGGGGCCCCACTCCTTCGTCACCCGTCCGGCGGCCTCGCCGTCGATCGCGTCGAATGCGGCCCCCTCGGGGATCTCGAACCGCGGCACACCGCCGCGGAGCGAGACGACGGCGCGCCCGCTGGGGCGGACCGCGTCGACTCCGACGCCGGAGGCGGGGACGCCGGCCGCGGCGAGGGCGCCGAGGAGGGTCGCGCCCGCCTCGTCGCGCCCGACGCGGGTCACGAGGAGCGGGGCGAGCCCGAAGCCCGCCGCGTGGCAGGCGACGTTGAACGGGGCGCCGCCGGGGACCTCTCCGCCGGGCAGCGCGTCGACGAGCGCCTCGCCGAAGACGCAGACGCGGGGCGACGGGGAGGGACCGGGGCGGGACGGGTGGCGCGGCGTCACGCACCGATCCTACCGGAAATTCGTTTGAGGTCAAAAGATTGGACCCCAAACCAACAGAGTCGTGGTGAAATCGGGGCGCGGCCGGCGCGGGCCGCGCGGAGGAGAGATGGGAACGTCCGGAGGACCGGAGAGCCCCGAGGAGGCACCGCTCGGAAAGGCTCTCGATTTCATGAAGCTCCTCTGGAGGCTCGACCACGCCCTCCAGACGGCATCGCGGCGCATGGCCTCGGCGCTCGGCGTCACGGGGCCCCAGCGCCTCGCCCTCCGGGTCGTCGGGAAGTTCCCGGGGATCAGCCCCGGGGAGGTCGCGTCCGTCCTGCGCCTCCACCCGAGCACGGTGACCGTCATCGTCAAGGGGCTCGAGCGCGCCGCGCTCGTCGAGCGGACGGAGGACCCCGTGGACCGGAGGCGGACCCGCCTCCGCCTGACGGGCGCGGGGAAGAGGGTCGCCGTCTCCGCATCGGGGACGGTGGAGGAAGCGACGCGCCGCACGCTCGGGCGGGTCGCTCCCGCGGACATCGAGGCCGCCGCGCGCGTCCTCTCGGCGCTCGCCGCCGAGCTGGAAGCCCCTACAGCGCGAGGATCGTCGAGACCAGCCCGACGGCGAGGATGATCCCGAAGGCGAGGAACCCGACCGGCGCGAACTGGAAGAAGCCGAGCTGGAGGGGCGTCCCGTCGTCGCCGCGCAGGCCGGCGCGCTCCACCAGGGCCTGCGTCAGCGGGCCGGCGGTCGCCGCCGTGAGGAAGAGGGAGCTGCCCGCGCAGACCGAGAGCGCGAGGCCGACGTAGATCGCCTCCGGCGGGTGGTCGCGGGCCAGCACCTCGGCGACCTCGAGGAGCGCCGCCATGCTCGGCCCGGCGGAGAAGACGCCGGTGAGGAAGGCGGAGGAGACGAGGAAGACGGCGACCTGGGCCGTCGGCGGGACCGGGAGCGACGCCAGAAGGCCGGCGGCCTCCTGGAAGACGCCCGTCTCGCGCACCGCGCCCACCATGACGAAGAGGCAGAGGAGAAAGAGGGTCGCCTCCACGTCGACGCGCGTCCGGGCGAGCCTCTCGCCGAGCTTACCGGCCGAGAGGAGGGCGGTCGCGGTCCCGACCCAGCAGATCAGCTCGGGGCCGACGCCCGAGGAGGCCGGGACGAGCAGCCACGCGGCGACCATGCCCGCGAGCGGGAGGAGCCCGCAGAGGAGGGCGCGGCGGTCGAGGCGGACGCCGCGGTAGAAGGCCGAGAGCGTCGCGACCGTCAGGCGGGCCGAGAGCGGCGTCTGCGCGAGCCCTCTCTCGGGCCGGGCGAACCCGAAGACGACGGCCAGGAGGACGACGAGCGCGACGAGCGTCAGGGGCGCGGCGCGAACGAGGTAGTCCGTGAACCCCATCGCGCCGCGGCCCAGCAGGAGGATCGCCGGGAAGTCGCCGATGGGGGTCGCGGCGCCGCCCAGGTTGCAGGCGACGAGGAGCGTCGAGAGGGTCCAGGTGAGGTAGCGCTGCGAGACCCCCATGAGCCGGAAGACGATCAGGATCACCGGCAGGAGGAGCATCAGCGCCGTGAGGTTGTTGACGAGGCCGCTCACGGCGTACATCCCGGCGACGAGGACGACCGCGAGGAGGCGCGGCGCGGCGCGCGTGGCGCGCGCGACCCGGACGGCGAGGAGGCCGAAGAGGCGCGATGCGACGAGGACCTCGGTGACGAGGCCGAGACCGACGAGGAGGACGAGGACGTCCCAGGGGACGCCCGCGAGGAGCTTCCCCGTCGTCGAGATGCCGGCGAGGCTGACGACGAGGCACGAAAGGGCGGCCCCGAACGTGACGACGACGAGGCGAAGCGAAGGCCGCGCCGCCTGCAGGAGGATCGCAGCGGCGAGGATGGCCGCCGTCGCGGCGGCGGCGGGCGTCACACGAGCCTCGTGAAGGTCCCCGCGGGGACCTCGGTGAGCCAGCGGGGGTAGAGGCCCATGGGACGGCCGAGGACGTCCCAGCCGACGAGCTCGCGGAAGATCGGCCTCACGTCGTCTCCCGCGACCCTGAGCCACGCCGGCGCGACGTGGGTGACCTCGCCCTCGACGCCGTAGACGAAGGTCATCAGGCCGCTCTTCGACCCGGCCCAGCTCGCAAGGGCCGGCATCTCGACGAGCTCGAGGCGGCCGGCGTAGTTGTCGGCGAGCCGGGTCCAGTCGGCCTCGAGGGTCGCGGTCCTCACGAGGCCGATGCGGACCTCGTGCGCGGGAAGCGCCGGGACGAGCGCATCGAGGAAGTCGGCCTCGAAGCCGACGACGAGGATGCGCCGGAGGCCGGAGAGCGCCTCGAGTACCGGTTCGGGGTCTGGCTCGTGGGACGGATTCCCGTCGAGGGCCGCGGCGGAGACGGCGTCGAGGACCGGGAAGGGCCGGCCGAGCCGGTCCCGGAGCTCCACGAGAGCCTCCGTTCCGGCCGCGGAAGCCTCCCTCACGAAGAGGCGGGAGGCGCTGCACATTCCGAGCTCGGCGGCCGCGGTCCGGAAGGCGTCCTCGAGGCCGGGGCCGAAGAGGCTCATCGCCTCGCGGCGCGGTCGAGGAGCTCGTGGAGGATGGTCGCCATCACGACGTTGGCGACCGCGTGCTGCGGCGGGCCGTCGGCGAGGCAGTCGACGATGGCGTCGAAGTCGCGGCTCTCGCGGGGGGCGAGGCGTTCGACCGCCGCCTCCGGCAGGCGGATCGGGTAGGTGGCGTCCTCGCCTCCCTCGTGCCGCAGGTGGGGCGGCAGGCGCATGGGGACCGGAAGGCCCGGGCCGCTTCCTCGACCGTCCGCCCCGAGGGCCTTCGCGAGGTCGCCCAGGAGCTTCAGGAGGACGAAGTTGGCGCCGCGGTGGTGGAGCGGCCCCTCCTCCACGAGGCAGCGGGTGAGGAACCTCCGGTCCGCTGGGTCGGCGACCCACGGCTCGAGAAGCGCGTCGATCTCCTCGGGGCGGATGAAGCGCGTCACCGCGGACTGCGAGCGGTGGTGGTGCGGGCCGGGAGGCATGGCGGGACGATAGCAGCCGGGAGGGAGAGAGCCGGGTGGCCGGGTCAGGCGATGCGGCCGGCGGAAAGAACCCTTGCCTGCCCCCGCCGGGTCGCCTGGAACGCGAAGACCATCGCGAGGTTCGTGACGACGAGGACGACGAACGCGTAGAGCGGGAAGCTCTCGGATCCCGGGAGGCCCGCCGCCATCGCCTCGAAGGCCAGGACGGCCGTCACGAGCCCGCGCGGGAAGAGGGCGGCGACGTCGTTCGTCTCGGCCCGCGTGAGCGGCAGGAGGCCGACCCGGTTCACGCCGACGATCGCCGCGCGCCGGCCGAGGACGCAGATCGCGGCGAAGGCCACCGCCGCAGCACCCGTCCTCGGCGTGATCCCCCTCCAGTCGACGACGACTCCGAGGAAGACGAAGAAGAACGTCAGGACGACGAACGTCGTCTGGCGCATGAAGCGGTGGATCGCCTCGCGCATTTCCTCGAAGCTCCTCACGTCCTGCTCCGGGAGCTCCCGCCGGAACGCGCGCTGCAGCAGGACGGGCTCGTTGGCGAGGACGATCCCGAAGGCGACGACGGCGACGGCCGAGGCGCCGCCCATGGCGCTCACGGAGCCGTCGAGGAGGAGGGCGACTCCGAACGTCAGGGCCTCGCCGAGGCGCAGGGCGCCCGTTCCGGAGGCCCAGCGGAGGTAGCGGCTCCAGACGAGGCCCACCCCGACGGCCACCGCCGCCCCGACCGCGAAACCCACCACCGTGGACCTCAGGACGAGGGCCGGGACCGACTGGCCCGAGAGCGCGCCGATCGCGATCTCGACACCGAGGATGCCGAGGACGTCCGCGGTGGCGGCGTCGAGGACGAGCCGGGTCCGCAGTTCCGTCCCCAGGCCGAGGGTGCCGAGGACCGGAAGGACGACCGCGCTCGACGGGACGCCCAGGACCGAGCCGAGGGCGAGCGCCGAGGGACCGGGGAGGCCCAGGACCCCGTGGGCGAGAAGGGCGATCGTTCCGGCCGTGAGGACGAAGCTGAGCGCCGCGAGGAGGGTGCCCGCGGCGAGCCCCTTGATCGACTCGTCGAGGTCGAGGCCCATGCCGCCCTCGAAGAGGATCGTGACGAGGGCGAGGCCGCCGAAGTAAGGGGCGGCCCTGAGGAACTCGGCGCCGGGGAGGATCTTCAGGACCGGTCCGAGGAGAACGCCGAACGCGATGAGGAGGACCGCGGCCGGGACGCGGGTGCGGAGGAAGAGGACGTCCGCCGCGTACGAGAGGACGAGGAGCGCTCCCAGCAGCCAGAGGAACGCCGAGGGCGTCACAGGCACATTCTAGGGGAGGGGTTTCGTCTGCCACTGGCTTCATCTCCTTCCCGTCGTTCCGCGCGAGGCCTCTCCGGCGGAGTCCCCGGGGGCTGGAGCGCCGGAAACGGGGGCGGGCGGCCCCTCTGCCGGCCCGCCCCTCGGGCCGCCCGGGCTGCGAACCCGACTGGCGGCTCGTCAATTGCCTCCGCCGTTGCCGCCACCGTTGCCGTTCCCGCCGCTGGTCGCGCCGCCGTTGCCGTTCCCGGTTCCCGTGCCCGTGCCGTCACAGCTGCCCTGGCCACCGGCCGGCCCCTGGCCTGCCGCGGGTCCCCTGGGGCCCTGGCCTGCAGCAGCCCCAGCCCGTCGCAAGGGCCGGCGGGGATCCCTTCGACGGGCAGGCCGGCCGCGTCATAGACGACGTGCCGTTCGGCCGGCGTCGAGATGATCTCGGCGGCCTCCTCCGGGCTCAGGAACTGGGGTACGTAGGTCACGCCGGAAGCGGCGAGGAGGGCGACGAAGGAGCGGAGATGGTTGCGCGATCCTTTCGCGAGGTTCTGCATCACCGTGTCGACGTCGACGTTGTCGGCGTCCTCGATCAGCTCTTCGACGTCGGCGAGGTCGAGGTCTTCGATCGTCGCCCCGACGACGAACGCCTCGGCGAGGCTGACGGAGCCCTTCTCGACGAGGCTCACGTAGAGAGCCTGGAGCCGCTCGTTCGCGAAAACGCCGGGAGCCTTACCGTCAGCCGGGTCGGCCAGCTCGTAGCGCGTCAGGAGGAAGGCCACGGCGTCCATGTGCTGCTGCTCGGCGGCGGCGATCGCCGTGAAGGCGCGCTGGCCCCACTTCGCGGCGAGCGCGGTGTAGACGTCGCGGGCCAGCTTCTCCTCCTCACGGGTGAAGAGCAGGCCTTCCTTCTCGACGTCGGAGAGCGGCGCGACGGGGAGCGTCGCCATGTAGGTGGAGAGGCCGTCGCACGGCGGGTCGGTCGGCTTGCCGGGGCCGGCGGCGGCGAGCGGCGTGGAGACGGCGAAGGAAGCGAGGAGGACGAACGTCGAAAGGGCGTGGCTTCTCATGGCTTTCTCCTTGTGGACCCGCGGGTCCGGTCTTTATCTGGGCGCTTCGTCGGGAGTGGCTCGGATCGGGAGGGAGCGGCCCCGACCCGTTCGGGGCCGCTCCGGGTGGTTCGGGAGGATTCGTTACGGCCCGGCGTTCAGCCGCGGCCGCCGCGACGGCCGCCGGAGCCGCGGCTCGAGGAGCCGGAGCTTCCCTGGGGGCCGGACCCGGTGCAGGTGCCGCTCCCCGAGCCCCTTCCGCTCGCCTTGCCGTAGCCGGTCCCGTCCTTCGGGCCGCTCCCGGCGTTGCCGGTGCCGTTGCCCGGGCCGGCGCCGGTCCCCTTGCCGGTGGCCTGGCCGCCGGCCTGCGGGTTCTCTCCGCCGTATTTCGCGGACGAGCCGTAGCCGGTGCCGTCCTTCGGGGCGGGGGCGGGGGCGGTGCCGTCGCCGGGGCCGGCCTTGCGGGCCTCGCCCGACTGCGCGCCGGAGCCGTTCGCGGGGCCCTGCTGGGCGTCGGCGGGGAGGGCGAGCGTGCCGGCCAGGAAGAGGGCGCCCACGAGGAGGGTCGAGAGCTTCTTGGTGCTGTTCATCTGCGTCTCCTTTTCGTCGCTTCCGGGTCGTCCTCGTCGGCTCCCGGTTCGCCTTCCTCCCTTCCAAGAGGCGTGCCAGGGGCCGCCGGCCGCCGCGTGAAGAGCGCAAACCCGCATTCTTAGGGGCTCGCGGGCGATTCGGGGGCTCCCGGGAGGACTTTCGGCGACTGCAGCTCCTGCAGTGCGGGGTGAAAGGACGCAGGCCCCGGGGTCAGTCGGACCCGGGGTCGTCCCCGTCCGGGTCGGCCGCGCCCCACGCCTTCAGCTTGCGCGAGAGGGTCTTGCGCTCGATGCCGAGGATCCGCGCGGCCGCCGACCGGTTTCCGCCGGTGGCGGAGAGGACCTCGAGGATGTGCCGGCGCTCCACCTCGTCGAGGCTCGAGAGCGCCTCGGCGGGTCCGGCAGCGGCGGCGGCCGCGGGAGGAGCGGGAGCGGCGGCGTCCTCTGCCGCCGGGGTGGCGGCCCGCCCGGACGACGCGAGGAGACGCGCCGCGACGGCGGCGTCGGAGAGCGCCCCCGTGTCGATGAGGAGCCGCCTCACCACCTGCTCCAGCTCGCGGACGTTGCCGGGCCAGGCGTGCGCCGCGAAGGCGGCGAGGACCGCGGGAGAGGCGGGGGGCGCTTCGGCGAGGCCCAGCTCCCGAACGGCCCCGGCGCGGAAGTGCTCGACGAGGAGCGGCAGGTCGGCGAGCCGCTCTCGCAGCGCCGGCAGCCGGACCTCGTAGCCCGCGAGCCGGAAGTAGAGGTCCTGCCGGAAGCTCCCCGCGGCCGAGAGCGCGGCGAGGTCGCGGTGCGTCGCGGCGACGACCCTCACGTCGACCGGCTCGGAGCGCTCCGCGCCGACGGGCCGCACCGTCTTCTCCTGGAGGAAGCGGAGGAGCTTCGTCTGGAAGGAGGGCGAGACGTCGCCGATCTCGTCCAGGAAGACGGTGCCGTGCTGCGCCTCGCGCAGCGCCCCGCGCCGGTCGCGGTCGGCCCCGGTGAACGCGCCGCGGACGTGCCCGAAGAGCTCGCTCTCCAGGAGCGTGTCGGGGATGGCGCCGCAGTGGACCGCGACGAACGGGCCGTCGGGGTGCGCGCCGAACTGGTGGAGGGCGCGGGCGACGAGCTCCTTGCCCGTGCCGGTCTCGCCGAGGACGAGGACCGTCACCGGCAGGCGCGCGACGCGCGCCACGGCGTTGTAGACCTCGACCATCGCGGGGTGCGAGCCGACGATGAGGCTCCGCGGCCCGTCCGGGTCGACCGGCTCGCCCCCCGCCGGGGGCGGCGCGAGGGCGGCCGCGATCCGGCCGAGGAGGTGCGCGAGGTCGAACGGCTTGGCGACGTAGTCGGTGACGCCGAGGCGGGCGGCGATCGTCGCGGTCTCGACCGTCCCACGCGCCGTCATCAGGACGATCTTCGGCGGGTGCGATCCCTCGCGCAGGCGGGAGAGGAGCGAGAGGCCGTCCTCTCCCGGCATGTAGATGTCGGAGAGGACGAGGTCGACCGGCGCGCGCGTGACCTGCGCCATCGCCTCGGCGACGCTCGCGGCGCGGCGGACCGTATACCCCGCCTTCTCGAGGGCGAGGGCCGCCGTCTCGCGGATGGCGGTGTCGTCGTCAACGACCAGGATCGTGGCCAGTGTCCGGCTCCTTCGTGCGGGGCTGCTCCCGGAGAGCGGGGAGGACGACCTCGAAAACGCTTCCCGTCCCGTCCGCGCTCCGCACCGAGACGTGCCCGCGGTGCCAAGTTACCACCTCGCGGACGAGCGAGAGGCCGAGGCCGAGCCCCTCGGCGCCGCCGGTCCCGCTGCCGCGGACGAACCTCCCGAAGACCCTCTCGCGCTCGGCCTCGGGAATCCCCGGTCCCCCGTCGGTCACGCTGAGGAGCGCATCGTCCCCGCGAAACGTCACGGCGAGGCGGACGGGCGAGGAGGGGGGCGAGAACTTCAGCGCGTTCCCGACGAGGTTGTCGACGACGCGGGCGAGGAACCCCTCGTCCCCGAGGACGAGGATGCCCTCCTCCGCCGTGGCCGACACGCGCCCCGGCGCGCCTGCGCCAATCGCCGCGGCCCTGTGCGCGACGAGGGCGCCGAGGTCCACCGGGCGGGCGGTCGCGTCGAAGTCCGCGAGGCGCACCTTCTCCACCGCGTTCAGCGACTCGATCATCCCGCCGAGCCGCTCGGTCTCCTCGCCCACCATCGCCACGACGCGCGCGCGCTCGGCCGGCGAGAGGTCGAAGCCGGAGAGGAGCTGCGTGAGGCCGCGGACGGCGGTGAGGGGCGTCTTCATCTCGTGGACGGCGACGCGCCGCGCCTCCGCCTCCTCGGTCCTCAGGGCTTCTCCGCGGGCCGCCTCCCTCTCGCCCCGCCACGCCGCGCGCGCCTCGACCGCGAGGATCACGAGGAGCGTGCCACCGGTGAGCGTCGCGACCGGCAGCTCGACCCCCGCCGCCAGGAGCGGCGCACCGAGACCGAGCGGCACGAGCGCGAGGGCACCGAGCAGGAGACGCCGTCGCGGACCCGCGCTTCGTCCCGCGAAGAGGGCCAGAACGGCGAACGCCGCCGCGAGGAAGCCGGAGGCGAACGGCGGGACGGGCCAGAGGAGCCCGCCCGCGAGGAGGCAGGAGGCGGTGGCCGCGTGGATGAGAACGCCCGGCTCGGGTGTCCCCGAAGGGGAGCCGGGCGTGACGAAGCGGTCGCCGAGCCCGGCCGCGGTGACGCCGAGGAAGACGACGCGGCCGCGCAGTTTCCCGCCGGAGCGCCCCGCGAGGAGGTCGGCCGCGCCGACGAGGGGGACTCCCGCCGGGCGGTGACGGAAGTCGGGGACGAGGACGCGCCCCACGGGGACGGGGCGCGCCGGCCCGTCCGCGAGAGAGACCGCGGCGACCGCGAGCGCCGGGAGGGAGAAGCCGTCCCGCTGCTTCGTCGCGCTCAGCCGTCGCATCACGCCGTCGTGGTCGACGTCGAACGAGGTCTCGGCCAGCCTCCCGGCTCCGCGCAGCGACGGCGCCGGGAGGAGCCAGCCCGCCTTCGCGTCGAGGCCGGCCGCGAGGATCGACGGCATTTCCCCGAGGCGTGCCGCGAGGGCGTCGTCGCCCTCGCCGGGCGCGACGAGGAGGACGTCGATCGCGAGGACGCGCGCCCCCGCTTCGCGGGCCGCCCCGGCGACCGCGGCGAGCCGGGTACGGGGCCAGGGCCACGGTCCCTCGGTGGCGAGTGCGCCCTCGTCGATCGCGACGACGGCGACGTCGGTTACCGGTCGCGACGGGAGAGTCCGGAGGAGGGCGTCTCTCACCGGCAGGTCGAGCGCCGCCGGAAAGCCCGACGCGAGCGCGAGGGAAACAGCGAGAAAGGCCGCGACGGGGACGGCGGCCTCGAAGGTGGCGGGTCGAAGACGCAGGCGCGGGGGCACCGCTCGCCAGTATCCTCGACCGGGAGCCCCGCCGGGGCCTGGGGGCACGATGGCCCGCCGCTTGCGAACGGCGAAGGGAAGGAGGAGCCGATGACCAGGACCTCGACTCTCTTGTTCACGCTCCTCGCCGCGACGGGCCTCGGCCTCGCCCAGGCCCCGTCCGGCGAACGGCTCGCCTACCGCTTCGACGAGGTGAAGAGCAAGGTCGTGAGGGTGCCCGGCGGCGACGAGGAGCGGGGCGTCCGGGTCTCGGCCGGGGACCCGGCGGAAGCCGGCGACGTCGTGAAGACCGGTCTCTTCGGCCGGACGGTCCTCGCCGTCCCCGATCGCGCCGCGCGCTTCGAGGTCTTCTCCTCCACGCGGGTCCGTCTCGCCGGCGGCGAGCCGGGGGTCCTCCTCGTCCTCGAGAAGGGGCGCCTCAAGGCCGCGTTCGACGCCTTCACCGGCGCGTCCGAGGCGCGGCGCGTCGCGGCGCCCGGGGCCCTTCTCGCCGTCCGGGGAACGCGCTACGGCCTCGAGGTCGCGGGAGGCGAGAGCGTCCTGGCGGTCTTCGAGGGGACGGTCGAGGTCTTTCCCTCGGACGGGTCTCCGATCGTCCGCGTGGAACGGGACCAGTACTGCGTCTTCGGGCCGAAGACCCCGCCGCGCAAGGAACAGATGGGGAAGACCGGAATGAGCGAGAAGTCGTGGGGCTCGCGCGGCTCGGGGATGACGGACGGCAGGCAGGGAACACCGGGTGAGGGCTCGCAGGGTCCTGCCGGTCCGGGAACGCAGGGGCGCCAGGGCGGCTCCGGCGGGGGACGCGGAGGGCACTGAGCGAGACGGGCGCCCCGGACCCTTCAGGCCCGGGACGCCGTCCCTTCCAGACCCGGCCCGGGTCATTACGACCCGGCGGGGTACGTCCTTTGCGCCCTACCTCGGCAGCAGGGTCCTCGGGTCGTTCGTCCTCGCATCGATGACCGAGGCATAGGCGGCGAAGGCGCCTCCCGAGGGACCCGAGGGGTCAGTTCCGTTTTCCGTTGGAGCCGTCGGTGCGCGAGGAGGTTGCGCAAGGTCCGCCCCTCGTTATTCGGGCTCGCCGCCACTCGAGAGCCCAACGAAAAACGGAACTGACCCCAGTGTCCGAGAGCCAACGAAAAACGGAACTGACCCCAGCGTCTCCAGGGACCGCAGGTCGGCCATTCGTTCGCATGGGACCTCCGGAGGAAGTGTCGGGCGGCTAACGCGCCGTGGCCGGCGGAACGCAACGAAGGCGGACCGGCCTCCGTAGAATCCCCATGTGATGAAGAAGTCCCTTCTCTCCCTCGCCGTCGTCGCCCTGTTCGCGTTCCCGGCATCCGCCCAGCCCGGGCCCGGAGTCACTCCCGCCCCGCAGGTGAAGCCGACCGACGCCCCCCGCCGGGGAGGGCCAGGGTTCGGCCCGGGCGTCGGTAGCGAGACCCCCGCGACGCCGGCTCCCGCGGCGGCGAAGCCCGCGGCACCCGCCGTCTACGACGAGTCGGCCGACGCAAAGGCCGACGTGGCCGCCGCGCTGGCGAAGGCGAAGAAGGAAAAGAAGAGAGTCCTCGTGACGCTCGGTGCGAACTGGTGCGGCTGGTGCCGGAAGCTCGACGGTCTCTTCACGAAGGACGAGAAGATCGCGCCCGCCCTCGCGAAGTCGTACGTTCCGGTGAAGGTCGACGTGGGAAGGATGACGAAGAACCTCGACCTCGCCGCCTCCTGGGGCGTCGACCCGAAGAAGGGCGTCCCCCTTCTCGTCGTCATCGACGAAAAGGGGAACGCGGTGAAGGTCCCGTCGACGGAGACCCTCGAGTCCGGGAAGGGGTACGACACGGCCAAGGTCCTCGCCTTCCTCGAGACGTACGCCGGGCACTGACGATCTCCCGGTAAGGGATGTCCCGGACCGGCCCGGGCCGTCGCCGTCGAAGGCATCAATGAGCTTTCTGGGCACGGCGGCGTCACGGGACGCCGCCGTGCGACATTACGGAGCGTGGACGCCGTACGGAATGAGGTCGAGCGGGCTCCGGTCGAGCCGGTCCTGCAGGAAGCCCTTCGCCTCTCGTCAGCTCTCCGGGCCTTCTTCGAGCATCGCGGTCACGGGGACGAGGCCCGGGATCTCGTCCAGGATCTCTTCGTCCTCCTGCTGAGCCGTCCGGGCGGCTTCGTCGCCTCCGCGCCCGGGCCGCTCCGTTCCCTCCTCTTCGCCGTCGCCTGGCGCATCGGGGCGAACGCGTCGAGGCGGCGCCGCCCCCTCTGCGCGTTCGACGAGGCGGGCGACGGCCTGCCGGTTCCGGCCCTCGACCCCGAAGCCCGCGCCGTTCTCACCGAGCGAGCCCGCCGGGCCGCGGCGGCGCTCGACTCGCTCCCCGAAGGGACCCGCCGGGCGCTCCTCCTCGTCGCCGACGAGGGGATGACTCCGGCCGAGGCCGCCCGGGCGCTCGGCATTCGCGAGGAGGCCCTGCGGGCGCGCCTCAGCCGCGGCCGGCGCCGCATCGCACAGATCCTGGAGGAAGACCGATGACCTGCCCCCTCTTCGACCACCTCGACGACGAGGCCCTCTCCGCGCACCTCGAAGCCTGTCCCGCGTGCGCCGGCGCGGCGCGCGCGGATGCCCGCCTCGCGGACCCGCTCGTCGCCGCGGCCACGGCGGCCCGCCGGTTCCGCGCCGCGAGGCGCCGGGCCTCGTCGGGGCTCCTCGCAGCATCGCTCGTTGCCGTCGCGCTCCTCGCCGTGCAGGCCGCGCGCCGCCCCGAGCCCCGTCCCGTCTACGTCCTCCAGGGAGACGACACGGGCGTCGTCCTGACCGGCCCCGACCTGGTCCGCCGCGCCGAGTCGCTCGCCCCTCGCGCTCCCCGGAAAGGAGATCGCACGTGATCGCTTCGCTGCTTCTCGCCGCCCTCCTGGCGGCGACGCCCGGGCCTGAGCCCGCCCCGCCCCAGGCCCCCGTCGCGGTGAAGCCTGCCCGCCTCGACGCGCCGATCACGCTCCGCGTCAAGGACTCCTCGCTCGTCGACCTCCTCGAGAAGATGGCCGACCTTCTCGGCGTCACGCCGATCCTGGAACCGGGCGTGGTCGGCCGGGTGAGCCTCGACCTCGAAGAGATTCCGCTTTCGAAGGCTCTCGTGGAGATCGGCGTCCAGACGGGAACAGAGATCACGATCTCCGGAAAGGTTCTCCGCGCGAGGTGGAAGGACAGGGCCCGGGCCGGCGCCGCGACCGCCCCGCCGTCGACGCTGCGGACGGGCGTCTTCGGCGAGGTCCTCCGCGTCTGGATGGAGGGCGCCGAAGACCGGCCGACCGCCATCCGCGTCCCCGCGTACGTCGGGACCGTCGACCTGCCGGGCTGCCGCGAGCCCGTCACGATCGCGCCGCTCGGGCCTTTCAGCGGGAAAGCGTACGGCGTCGCGCTGGCCTCGCGTGACGGCGAGAACGGACGGCCGATGGCGAGGATCCTGTACGGTGCCGCGGCGGAGGGAAGGAAGCTCCTCCTGCCGGGCTGCGATACGAAGCTCGTCGCCGAGGGCGGCGACGTGGGGGCCGCGACCGGCGTCGTGGAGCCCCGCCGCGTCGACATGGGTGAGCCTCTCGTCGCCACGATTCGCCTTCTCGAAGTGACCGAGGAGCGCGAGGAGGCGCTCTCCGAGCCGAAGATCGCCTTCCCCGCCAACTCGGGGTGGAGCGTGAAGAGCGGGTGGGAGGCCGCCGGGCCGAACGCGTCCGCGCAGGAGTTCGAGGTCCACGGCGCCGCCCTCGTCGTTCGCGAGGCCGACGAGTCCGCCCTGTTCGCGGTCATCGCGCAGGTCACGTCGACGCCACCGGCGGCGAGCGGCGGCGAGCCGCGTTCCGCCCGTCGCGCGGAGTCGTTCCTGCTCCGGAAGGGGCAGCCGGTCCGCTGGACCCTCGACTCCTCCTGGGACGGCGGACGCGCGGCTCTCGTCCTCGAGATCACGCTCGTCAGGGTGGGCGCCGTTCCGCGCTGAGCGCCGGGCCTGCGATCATCGAGGCGTGCTCCTCGCCTCGAAGATCGCGGCCACGCTCGTCCTTCCGCTGAATCTCGCGATCCTCCTCGGCCTCGTCGCGCTCGTCATGGCGCGGCGGCGCCGGGGAGCGCTCGCGGCCACCTTCGGCTTCCTCGCGCTGGCGATTCTCGTCACGGCATCGCTCCCGGTGGTGAGCGACGCCCTCGCTCACTCGCTCGAGCGCGCGTACCCGCCCTCCGACCCCGCCGCCGCGCCGACGGCCGGGGCTATCGTCGTCCTGGGCGGCGCCCTGGCCCCGGGGGCTCCCCCGAGGCTCGGCCCCGAGCTCGTCGATTCCTCGGACCGGATCCTCCACGCCGCCCGCCTCTTCCGCGCCGGGAAGGCCCCGCTCGTCATCCCGACCGGCGGGCGCCTCCCGTGGTCTCCCGCGCCGCGCACCGAGGCGGCCGAGATCGCGGACCTCCTCGTCGAGTGGGGCGTTCCGCGCACGGCGATCGTCGAGGAGGGGAAGGCCCGGACGACCTCCGGCAACGCGGTCGAGACCGTGAAGCTCCTCCGCGCGCGCGGCGTGAGGCGCGTCCTTCTCGTCACCTCGTCGCTCCACATGCGGCGCGCCCTCGCCTCGTTCCGGGCCGAGGGGCTCGAGGCGATCCCGTCGCCCTGCGACGCCCTCGTCGTTGCGCCGAAGCCGCGCGGAGGCGCTCGACTGGATCCCGCGCCCCGGTGCGCTCGAGCAGACGCACGCGGCCCTCTGGGAGCTTCTCGGCCTCGCGTTCTACCGCGTCACCGGGAGGGCGTGAGGAGCACGCACTCACGAGGACCTCCCGCCGCGAGCGCGGTATACTCATCATATGAGTACGCGCCTCCAGGTGCTCCTGGACGAGTCCGAGCTGAAGGAGATCCGGCGGGCGGCCCGTCGCCGCGGGATGACGGTGTCCGAGTGGGTACGGGGCGCCCTGCGCGACGGACGGCTGGTGGAGCCGGGTACGGCCGCACGGCCGAGGGGGGGGGCGGCCCCCCCCCCCCCCCCCCCCCCCCCCCCCCGGGCGGAGATGCTCGAGGAGATCGAGTCGGGCTACCGGAGCCCCGTGTGATCTTCATCGACTCGAACATCCCGATGTACCTCGTCGGCGCGGCTCACCCGCTGAAAGCGGTGGCCCGGGCGCGCCTCGAAGAGGCGATCTCGGGTGGCGAGCGCCTCGTCACGAGCGCGGAGGTGCTGCAGGAGATCCTCCACCGTTACGTCGCGATCGAGCGGCGCGAGGCGATCCGGCCCGCGCTCGACGCCATCCTCGGGGTCGTCGACGAGGTCTACCCGGTCGAGCGTGCGGACGTGGAGAAGGCCGCGGAGGTCCTCGCGGGTCGGCTACGGGTCTCGGCCCGTGACGCCCTTCACGTCGCCGTCATGGCGCGCCGCCGGGTGAAGCGGATACTCAGCTTCGACGGCGGTTTCGACGGCGTGCCAGGGATCGAGCGGATCTCTTGATCCTCTAACGCTACTTCAGCCACCGCGCCAGCCAGCCGAGCACCTCGCCGTACCAGTGCTTCGCGTTCGTCCCCTTGAGGACCCAGTGGTTCTCGTCGGGGTAGGCGACGAGGCGCGCCGGGACCCCCTTGGCCGTCAGGACGCCGTAGAGCTCGAGCCCCTGCGTGATCGGCACGCGGAAGTCCTTCTCTCCGTGGACGACGAGCATCGGCGTCTTCAGGCGCGCCGCGTGGCGGTTCGGGGTCCAGCGCTCGACGTTCTCGAGGGCCGTGAACGGGTACCCGCCGTACGAGTGGTGCCGCCCGAACGTCACGTCCGACCCGAACTGCCCGAGGAGGCTGTAGATCCCCGCGTGGCTCACGAGCGCCGCGAAGCGGTCGGTCTGGCCCGCGATCCAGTTCACGAGGTAGCCGCCGTACGACCCGCCCGTCGCCGCCATCCGCTTCTCGTCCACCGACCCTTCGGCGATCAGGAAGTCCGTTGCGGCCATCACGTCCTGCAGCGGCTTGTCGCCCGGCGCGCCGAGGATCGACTCGACGAACGCCTGACCGAAGCTGGAGGAACCGTGGAAGTTCACCATCGCCACGACGTAACCCGGCGCGGCGAACGCGTGGGCGTTCCAGCGCGGGTGGAACTCGTCGCCCGACGTCCCGATGGGGCCTCCGTGGATCACGTGGACGAGCGGGTACTTCTTTCCCTTCTCGAATCCCGGCGGGTGGATGACGAACATCTGCACGTCGTCGCCGCCGGCCCCCTTGAAGACGACCTCGCGCTCCTCGCCGAACGAGATCCCGGCCATCAGCGCGTCGTTCCAGGTCGTCAGCGTGCGCAATGCCGTGCCGTCGAGCTTCACCGTCGCCAGCTCCGCCGGGCGGCGGAAGGAGGTCGCGCCGAAGACGAGGTCCGTGGCCCCGGCCATCGCGAGGCTCGTGGCGCGGCCGCCCTTCCAGACGAGTCGCGGCGTCCCGCCCGCGATCGGCAGCGCGTAGACGTTCGTCCGCGCGCGGACCTCGGAGCGGCAGACGAGCGACTTCCCGTCGGGCGTGAAGCTCCAGTCCTCGGGAACGGAATCCCACTCCTCGGTGAGGACCCGCGTCTTTCCGGTCGCCAGGTCGAGGAGCGCGAGGCGCGTCCGGTCGGGCCAGCCGTCCCCCTTCGTCTCGCGCCCGTAGGCGATCGTCTTGCCGTCCGGTGAGAAGACGGGGCTGCCGTCCTCGGCCGGGTTGTCGGCCGTGAGGTTCCTCGGCGCGCCGCCTCCGGCCGGTACGAGGAAGAGGTCGGTGTTCGTCGTCTTCCACGGCGGCTCGGTGGCATTCGCGGCGAAGACGACCGAGCCGTCGCGCGCGACGTCGAACGCGAGGCCGCCGTCGAGCTGCCCGAGCCGCTTCATCCCGGGCGTCAGCTCCGTCACCGCGCGCGATGCGACGTCGAGGGCGAAGAGGCGCACCCACTCGTCCGTCTCGAGCCAGTGGTCCCAGTACCGTACGACGCGGTTCTCGGAGACCGTCGCCTTCACCCGCGTCTTCTCGTCCTTCTCGCGGCGCGCCAGCTCCGTCTTCGTCGTCTCCAGGCTCCCGCCGAGGACCGACGACACGAAGACGATCCGCTTCCCGTCCGCCGTCCACTTCGGCGACTGGACCGCCATCGGCATCTGGGTCCACCGCTCCGCCTCGCCGCCGTCGAGCCTCAGGACGTAGAGCTGGGCCTCCTTGTCACCGTCGCGCTTGCTCACGAACGCCAGGCGCGTGCCGTCGGGGGAGAACGCCGGGGCCGACTCGCCCGCCTCGTGCGACGTGAGCCGCCGCCCCGGTCCCCCGGCGAGCGGCTGGAGCCAGAGGTCTGTCAGGTTCCGGTTCTTCTCCGCCTCCCAGGTCGTTCGCGGATAGACGACCGTCTTCCCGTCGGGCGAGGCCACCGGCCGCCCGACGCGCACCACGGCCCAGATGTCGTCGACGGTCAGCGGCTTCTTCGCGGGCGGTTCGGCGGCGGAAAGGGAGAACGCGGCGAGGAGCGCAACGGCGAGCAGGGCGCGAAGACGCATCGGGACCTCCGGGGGAATGGTACGGGAGGAGAAATTCGCGAGGGGGGAACGCCGGACGGAGGGACCGGCGGGGCCTGGAGTCGGCCAGTTCCTTACCGGCCTCGAAGGTGCCTTTCACCTCTACGCGCCGCCCGGAACGGCGTCGGTCACCGTTTCGAGGCAGGGCTTTGCCGCCACCTCGTCCACTCCGCAGTCCCTCTCTCCCGGGCAGGCGGTCGATCTCGGAGCGATCCGCCTGAAGAGGACGGTCGGCGGCGCCTGCACGGCCGTCGGTACGGTCATCACGCCTCAGGGAGCCCCGATCGAAGGGGCGACAGGCGTCCTCGAGGGTTACGACGCCACCTACGTGACGAACGCCGCCGGGGAGTACACGGTGTCTCTCCCGTCGCACCTCTCCCGTTATCGGATGACGTTCTCCAAGGCGGGCTATCCCGCATGGACGGAGGACCTCACCTTCATGGGGTTCTACCCGGTGGATTGCCTTTCCGTCCCGTACCTCTCGGATCTCATCCTCGACCCAAATCCCCGGCCGGCTCTCTCCTCCGTGTCGTTCCTGCAGCCGACAGTGGTTTCCGGGGGAAAGGTGCATGTCCGACCAGTCCTTGCGGGTCCGGCTCCTCCGGGTGGTGCCCGGGTGTCGATGACCCTCGTGACGCAGGGTCTTTCCGGCACGAGCTGGCGAGCACTCTCGATACCGGGAGGGCAGACCGGTTCCGGAGGCTCTTTCGAGGTCACCCTCCCTGCGGTCGGGGCTCCGACGACCGTCACCTATGCCTTCTTCTACGGCGGCGTGACGAAGAGGACCTCCATCGATGTCGTCCCCGAGACACTCTCGATCAGCTGTCCCAACGGCCTGACAGGGGCGACGACGGCTACGTGCACGGTCTCACTCAGTACGGGCCCGGCTCCGGCCGGAGGAGCCGTCGTTGCGCTGACGTCCTCGTATTCCGGCCTCTTCTCGGTGCCCGCGTCCGCAACCGTGCCGCAGGGGCAGACGAGCGTCACCTTCCCTCTCACGATCGGTCCCTTCTTCGGCAACTACCTGAGTGCCACGCTGAAAGGCCTGTGGGCCGGGGGGTGGGGTGAGCGCTCGATAAGCGCCTTCCGCCCGGATGTCGATCGGATCGACATCTCCCCGACGGCCGTCGTCGGGGGAGGCAGCGCGACGGCAACGGTGGTTCTGATGGGTCCCGCGTATCCGACCGGACAGACCACCGTCACACTGGAAAGCACGTTACCTGCGATCACCCTTCCCGCCTCGGTCACCGTCGCTCCCGGGGAGTCGACTGCGACGTTTCCGATCGCGACGACTTCCGTCTCGCAGCCGGCGACCGGGTCGATTCTCGGGCGCGTGACGATGCTGTCCGGCTCCCCGATCGTCGGGGCGCAGCAGAGAGGTGGGAGCCTCCTCGTGACACCGTCCGGCCTCGGTCTCGCCTGCATTCCCGCAGAGCTCCTCGGCGGGGAGGAGGCGTCGTGCCAGGTCTCGCTTCCGGGCAGCCCGGCGCCGGCGGGTGGCACCGTTGTCGCGCTGACCTCGCCGTCGGGCGTCCTCTCCGTACCCGCCTCGGTCACGGTTCCGCAGGGTATGAGCTCCAGAGGCTTCACGGTGACGGCTATCCCCGTGGTCTCGACGACCAGCGCCGTCGTTCGAGCCTCACTGGGAACGGAAGTGGCGGAGGTGACGCTGACCGTCCGAGCGTCCAGCCTGAGTTCGCTCGATCTCGTTGGCGGAGGATCTCCCGTCGAAGGTGGATTCCGGACCTCGGCGAGCGTCTCGCTCCACGGAACAGCGCCCGCAGGCGGCATCCTCGTCGCGCTCTCGGTCGCGGGAACAGCGGCGACCGTTCCTCCGTCCGTGCTGATTCTCGAGGGGAACTACTCGGCATCGTTCCCCGTCACGACCGTCGCCGTCTCCACGGCCACCGACGTCGTCCTCACTGCGACGTACGGCTCCGTGTCTCTCACGAAGACGCTGCCCCTAGAGCCCCAGACGTGGCGCCTCTCTCCTCTCGCGCCCGGTCGCGTCGTGGCCGGCGCGGGAGGCGTCACGCTGTACGGCCGCGACTTCCTGCCGAGCAACACGATTCAGCTCTCCGGCCCCGTCTACTCCCTTGCGGCCCCCGACGTGCCCCTGTGTGACGAGCCGGTTGGAGCCTGTCCCGCCGTAGACGCCTCGGACGCGACAGTGGTCCTCCAGAACGGCCCCGAGAGCGGGAACCGGATCGTCTTCACGGTCCCGGCCTCGCTCTCCCCCGGCTACTACACTGTCCGGGCGAAGACCGCCGCCGGAACCCTCTCTTCCGAGGCTCGCTGGCTTCTTCTCGACGACCCCGCCCCGGTCGTTCCCGCCCTCGCCCCCGAGCAGCACGGCCTGGCCCGGCCCATCACCTCGGGCCAGACGGTCACCGGTACCTTCGTCGAGAACGGCGACACGTCGGGCGCCACGAACGACTTCAACCTCTACTACCTCGTCGCCGCCGCCGGGACGCGGGTCTCCGTCCGCCTCGAGCGGGCCGACGCCTCGCTCCCGTGGGAGCACCCCGACAGCCTCGACCCGCAGGTGGCCCTCATCGCGCCCGACGGCTTCGTCTACGAGAACGAAGGGCGCCAGGACGTCGCCCGCGCCACCGACCTCAATGCAGAGATCACCGACGTCGTCCTCCGACAGACGGGGATGTGGCTCATCGCGGCGAGCACGAGCCGCGGGCACGGCGGCTACCGGCTTTCGTACACGCTGACCCCTCCGGGGAGCGTCCCGCTCGACCAGCGGGTTATCGCCTTCTCGGGCCGTGGCATCACGGCGCCTGTGGGGCAGAGTGCCCGCCTCACCCTCGCTGCTCTCGATCCGAGGGGATACCCGCTCTCCGGCGCCGGCATCTCCTTCATCCCCTCCTACCCCGACCCCGTGGCGGGCCACGTCGAGTGGCTCGAAGGACAGAGCACCTTCACAGCGGTCGACGGCCTCGCCCAGTGCACGGTGCGAGCCACGACACCCGGCGCCGTCGATATCCGTCCCAATCTCCTCGACGTTAACGGCATCATCAACTCTCTCTCGGAAGACCCTGCGGCCGAAGCGCTCTTCCAGACCGCCCTCGAGGGCCTCCCGAGCTACCAGCCGCTCGAGCATCACACCTACGCGGTGCGCGACGTCGACCCCGACGGAAACCTGTCCCTCGACCTCGGCCCCGTCCGTGCCTTCCAGCCGGCCCACCCCTCGCGCCCCAGAACCGAGTGGAAGACCGGAACCGGCGCCACGAAGGTGCTCGGTACCAAGGCGGCCCCCGCTCCGGAACTCGAGGAGCGCGCCACCCCGCGGCCCCTGCCTCCGGTCGAGCAGGCGGTCGCGTCGACCTGCACCGAGCTGAAGCTCTTCCGGTTCGAGGCGGTGGCCGCCTCGGAGGTCAAGGCGCCCTTCACCGTGACGCTCGCGGACGTGTCACCCGGCAAGCCTGAGGGGGGCGTTCCCATCGGCGAGAAGGGAATCGAAGGCTACCGGATCGAGAAGACCGTCCACCTGAAGATCGACGTCAGGGACCGCGACGGCAACACGCCGCCGCACCCGGTGCTTTTGCGCCTCTCGGTCGCCGGGCCGATCTCACGCACGGGAATGCTCATCCTCGACCCCAACGGCGCCCGGCGTCAGTGCAAGACCGCTTTCCTGGTCTGGCACGACCGCGATGCCCAGGGAACCGTCATCGAAAACGATCTCATCGAATACCGCCTCGGCACCCTCTCGGTCCTGCCAGGCGTGGAGCCCGATCCGGATCACCCGGGGCAGGTCAAGCCGGTCTGGGGCGTGGCGGAGCTCCTCGACGTCACGGCCGAAGTCGTCACCACCGATTCCACCGTCATCAGCCGCAAGGCCTTCCCCCTCCGGCCCCTCCCGGGCAAGCCGCTCGAGCTCGTCGACTGGGACGGCAGCCTGCAGGACGACGGCTGGGAGTGGTGGAACGGCTTCTACACCTACCACGACTCGCAGCTGGGAAGGCGAGCGGTCTCTCTGACGAGCTACAACGCCTACACCCTCGTCGACAAGTACCAAAACATCGTCTGGGGCTACCGGGACACGGTGACCCGCAACGTGCCCGCCCAGATGACCGTGGGCCTGCCCTTCCAGGAGACCACGGGACCCGACTTCCGGGCCTATGCGCTCCAGTTGAAGTGGTGGGCCGACGCGACAGACCAGATGCCTCAGGGGGCTTTCCCGGTCCTGCTCGTCGTCCCCTACGCGGCGAATGAGCCCGACTGGACGGCAGGAGAGGTCATCAAACAGACGCTGATCGACCTTCAGGGGGGAAACCAGACCCACCTGAAGTTCTACGACCGTTACGAGGCCCGCTACGGCCTGGACGACGGGGAGTTCCCGATGTCGGTCTCGCCGGGGGCGGACGCTGAAAACGGTGCGCTCCCCAAAGTGGGCCCTCCGGCCTTCGGGGCCGTCCCGGGAAGGAGCTTCGACTCACCTCGGCGGCTCGCCCTCGTCCTGGTGACGGGCAAGGAATCCCCGTCGGCAGAAGAGATCTTCAGGGCACCGCACCACCCGTGGGAGTGGCAGGGGACGGGCTGGGTGGAGAGGCCTGTCGTCCCTGCGCCCAACCCTCACCTCGACGTCGCTTCGAGACCGAAGCTGACGATGAAGCTCGTCGACGTCAACGGCAACGTCCAGACGGCCGCGGGCTTCAAGGTGCACCTCTGCCCGAGGTTCGATCACGAGGGGAACCCGACGGCCCCGGAGTGGGCCTGCCCGGCGGCGCCGCGGGAGAGCACGAACGGAGTCATCGCGGAGCTGGCCATGAACCCGGGCGTGGTCGGCAGCGGAGACCCGCCGTCTCCCGATGCCACCGGCTACCTCGGCCTCGAACTGACGAAGGCGCCCGTCGCCCCGGGAACCTACTATGTGTACGTGGAGTCTCTGGATAAGGACGTGAAGATCCGCGACCAGTCGCCGCTGCACCTGGATGACACGCCGGAGGGGCAATTCCAGGGCGGGTTTGCTCTGTGTACGGTGATGAGCGGGGAGATCCTGGATTCGGATTTCCGACTCGTCACTCCGATCGATGTCGCGGCCCCCACCGCCGCTTATGTCCGCATCGTCGATCCTGACGAGACTGCGAACTCATTCGTTATCGATCTCGAGACCTACGACGGTGACAGTCCCTTCGATCGAGCGGAAGAGATCGCCATGACGCGCCTGGGTCGCTCGAGTACCTTCATGTCGGAGCCAGTTGAGCTCTATCCGCCAGGAGCCTCCCCATCCGGGGCTGCACCTGCGAGTCGGCGCCTAGCCGTGACTGGCACATCAACGAAGAGAGTGCGCATCAAGGCTAAAGACGAGAAGGTCGAAGCCATCAAGAGACTCCCGTCGAGGAGGGTGGCGATCAACGTCACCAGGTTCTTGAACACGCCGACGATCCCGTCTGGTCTCCGAGTCGCCCTCACTCTGTACCAGGGGACGAAGTTCGGCGACGGCACGCCCTACTACTTCCTGGCGGATCCGTCCTTCGTGGGACCGATCCTCGGGGAAAGACTGGATCCCTCGCCACCCGTCACCTGGAGCATCGACCCGCCCGCAGCAGCGCAGGAAGGAACGGGGCAGATCGCCCGGATCGAGATCGAACCCGCAGAGGGGCAAACACCAGGTCAGGCGTTTCTCCGTGGGATCAGGATCTCTACGGGTGAAGGAACGATACCCGCCACCAAACTCGTGGTGACGGCGGTTGCACCGGGAAACGTGAAGGCCTCGGTCGGAGTCAGGATCGCGCGGCCGGCGGCACTGGGCTCGCATACCGAGATCTTCCGAGACTACGAAGGCGTTCCTGTAGATCTGAAGAAGCTGATCATCGACACTGCCGATCGCCACGGCATTCCTCCTCACTATCTGGCGGCGCAAATGTATGCCGAGTCGGGTTTCAATCCGTACACCTACCGATACGAGGCATCTAGTCGAGACTTCAAGCAACTCGTCGGCGACTGGCATGAGACGGCCGTCGGTGGCGTGCGCCGGCTCTATTCCCCGGCTGCGGCCTTCTCGAAACTCGGCATCAGGCGCGGCACTGTCGCCGAGTTTCTGCCGAGCCAGAACGCGCCGACGGACAGTCTGACTCGCGGGGTGGCACGCATCCCTGGGCAAGAGCCTCCGGAGATCGAGACCTTCACCTTCGTCGCCGACGGCAGTTCAACGTCCTACCAGGTAGCTGGATTGAACGGCGACAAGATACAACTCGGGGTCGACATTCGGCCACCCGGTGCGGTTCTCCGCGAGTTCGCTCAGGACCTCTTAGCCGATTGTGCCAGCGACGCGCTATCCCTCAGCGAGTTCTGCGTTGACGGGGACGCAGGTACATTGCGTTTCGGCCTGCCGCCGGTCGGGCAGCAGGTCGTTAGCTTCCGGCGTGTCAAAGTCCTTCGGAATCTGCCTCCTCCTGGTACGTTCGGCAGTCTGATTGGTGACGCCCAGCATCAACAAGACGCGGTCGACAAGATCCGACTGAAGAACCCATTGGCGCACGTAAGGCCCCCGGCTTCAGTCAGCACGACGATCCGCCAGTGGGCGATCCAGCGAGGGACGAACCCCCTCGCCGGGAACTCTCTCGAACGATGGGGCGAGACGTTCTGGGACTCCAACCTCTTCACCCTGATCAAACGGGATCCGTCCTTCGAGGTGCAGGGCCAGTGGTTTGGCGCGGCGAGCTACGGACTGCTGCAGGTCCTTCCCGACGACGTGCGCGACAAGTACGAGAACCCAGCGGTGTTCTCTGAATCTGACGCTCAGTTCCTTAGAACGACGTACTACGATCCGATGACACAGAACCCTCTCGACACGCTCTTCAATCCGGCGAACTGCGTCCCGTTGGGCGCGGCGATTGACGTCAGGGCGCGAGTTATCTCAGAGGACCAGGACCCGGACTGCGCCCACAAGCGCAATGAGTGTACGTGGAGAAACAACTGGAGCCGACGCTTCTGCAGGTTCAACACTGGCGGCGAGGGACCATGTGCCTACGGCAACAAGATCCTGTTCGGAATCGTCTATCAGGACGGATCCTCGGAACCTCCACTCGTCGATTCCTTCGTGCCACGGCTCAATCCGTGAGGGGGCAGCAATGAGACACGCATGGTCCGGTATCGGAGTACTTGTTCTCTTGGTCACGAGCGGTCCTGCCGCGTCCCGCTGCCCGTATCCAGATACCGGGCTCTTTCAGGTAGGGCGGGACGAGAGAGGGTACTTCGTGCGCGCGAAGCCGGCCGAAGGCTTCTCTCGAGTGAGTGCACATGCTTGGGTCAACCCGGTCGTGGACTACCTCGCAGAGGCGAAGGGGACTACGGCGTTCTATTTCGGCGAAGGAATGACTGAGAAAGCCCTTGAGGCCAACGAGTGGCGGGGGGAGGACCCGCTGTCGACGCTAAAGGCCTTTCTCCTCGACGCCGGCTTGGAGGTGGAAACGCCCCAGCCTGACGTGTGGGTAGTCGGCCCCTCGTGGTTCAAGGAGCGAGGCGCGGTGTCGGTCTCGGCGCAGCCGCTGGATCCGACCACGCAGGGATTCCTCTCGGCCGCACAGGTCGGGGACATGGAGAGAGCTCTGGTCGCCCAGCTCCCGATTCGCGAGGGCTCAGGGAGGCAAGTGGTCAGTCGGATTGGCGTCAGCTATTACTGGCTTCCGAAGGAGGGTCGGGAAGTGCTGTTGACGCTCGCCGCGCTTCCCCCTTCACTCGATGGCCGACCGCCGAGGTATCGGGCTTTCAAGGTACGGCTCGACCGATCGGGCGGAAGAACGAGCGTCGAGTGCTTGTGGGCTGGCGATGCCCCCGGTCGGCTGGTCACGGACATCGAGGAGGATCTCGACGGGGACGGCTACCGCGACTTCGTGTTTGAGGCGGATACGCCTGACTATGGCGACGCAAACACCGTGCTCTCCGGGAAGGACGGAACAACCCTATTGACGTTCTCCTACTCCGAGCTTGCGGTGGAAAAGAAGGCAGCCGGTCCGAAGCGGATCGCCGTCAGGCAGATGCCGGGCCGCGAGACCGGCGAAACACCGGAGGCGTATTCCGAGACCTATCAGTATTCCCGGGGTCAGGCGTGCTACATGCCGGTGAGCGACACCGGCCAGCAGGCGCGCGCATTGGAGTCCGCCGGCCCCGCCGGCATCAACACGGGCTGGAAGCGCCTGGCGCAGATGGCCGGAGGTGCCGAGAACGTCCGCGTCTACCTTCTCAACCGCACGCCGGAACGGCTTAGCGGCGACGTGGAGACCGTCCTCGTCCGGCGGACGACCTGGACCCCGGAGGTCACGAAGGAACTGATCGACAATGGCTACCCCGCGCGGATTCTCTTCACCTACGAGTCGGCGGGCTTCCTCGCACACGAGCGAGAGCAGGAGAAGCTCCGAGAGCAGATGTCACCGAGGAGCAAGTGACTTCAGAGATTCGCGCACCGGTAGGGGACCCGTCGTGATTTCATGTCTTTGCGTCGTAGCTGACTCGTCACCAGGGCGACGAAGGCGGGAAGAGCCCGACCGGAGCGGAGCACCGCACGGCGCCAGTGGGCGCCGTGGGACCGGGAGCGCCCGCGCCGGCTCCGGGGGCCGGGGTGAAGGAACCGGGCGCTCTGCGAGGCGCGCGCCGGGCGGGGCCCCAATTTCCCCGTCCCGTCACGCGCCTCGCAACCCTGCCGCGCCGCGCAACTGCGGCGAAGCGTCGCCTTCGTTTCGCGTCGCGTCAGGGCCGCTGTCCGATAGCCGCGGCTATCGGACCCGGGTCGTTGATGTCCCGCTCCACTTCGTTTCGCGGGGGCACCCCGGCCCCCTCCGGGTCGCGCTGCGCGCGACCTTCAACATAATCGACAGCGACTATGTTTAACCGGCGCGGTCGTAAGGAGCGCGCTTCGCGCGGTCTTCCAACGCCTGGACACGCCGCTCGCGCACGCACCTGCGGCGTCCCCTGCGGTCCGCGTCGCCTTCGCTCGCCTGCTCGCTCCGGCGCCTTGCGGTCCTCGGGCACGCCTTCGGCGCGGGCGACCGTCGCGCCAGGCACCCGCCGCCCGCCGCGGCCGGCCGCCCGCCTGCCCCGCCTGCTCCTAGTCCATTGGCCTCCGGGACGGCTCCGAAGAGAGCCGCCAAGGGCAGGGGCAAGGCGGTAACGGAGGAACGACGCGACACCGGTAAACACCTCCTCCGTCGCCGACAACGGCCGGTTTTCGGACTTGCCTTGCCCTGGTGAACGCCCCGAGCGCCGCGAGCCTCTCGCGGCGCTCGGCCCTACGCGGCCTTCCGGAACAGAACAGGCAGGCGCCGGGCGGCGTCGAGATGACGGATGACGAACGCCGGCGGCGGGATCGGGTCGATCTCCCTCGGTGGCGGCACCGTCGAAAAGCGCGCGGGCTCCTTCTGGAAGTAGATCTGCGCCGGCGTCGCGCCGCCGAGCCCCTGGTGCGGCTTCAGGACCGAGTAGTAGAAGAGCCCGAGCCCGATCCGCGGCTCGAGGTCCTCTCGCAGGAGCCTTCGATCCAACCGGAGGTTGAGAAGGTCCTTCAGCCCGCGCCAGAGTCGTTCGATGAAGGCGATGGAGCCGTGCCGTCCAACGGCTCCGAATCGCGCCTTCATTCCGTGTCGTGCGACCGTCTCCTGGAACTCGGCGGCCGTGAAGCAGGCACCCTTGTCGGTGACGAAGTGGGCGAGGGAGAGGCTTGGGTGGAACCGCCTGGCTCGAGCGACGGCCTCGTCGAGAACGGAGGCCATCTCCTCGGCTGAGGGCTCGCTGTCGAAGAGGCGCCAGGCGAGGGGGAATCTCGAGAAGACGTCGATGACGACGGCGAGGCGGAAGTGGAGGAGCCCCATCAGGGCCTTGATCACAGTGACGTCGACCATGAGGACGTGGTTGGGGCGCTTGGCGCGGACAGCGCGCTCGACGAGGCTCGGCCCCTTCGCAGCTTCTCTGGTGGTGGTCGCCCGGTCACCAGAGGCGATTTCCACAGCGGTGATCGACGAAGCACATCGCGGAGCCGCTGGCTCCGGCATAGTGTCCTTCGTCCAGCGGCGCACCGTGCTCCGAGAGAGCCGGATTCCCTCGAGCGCCAGCGTCTGGGCGATTCGCAACGAGCCGCCGAAGCCGGCCATCGCCATGTTGAGCACCTGCTGGCGGACGAGTGCGGCGTACGTCCGGTCGGGCGGCGCCGGAGCCACGAGCGGCCGGTCGGGTCTCTTCGGAGCGACGGAGTCGACGACCCAGCGGTGGATCGTCGAACGTGTCACGGCGTAGAGCCGTGCCACCTCGCGGCAGGAGAGGTGAAAGACGTCCTTGTGCTGGAGGATCCGCCCGCGGTCGGCCTTCCGGTAGTGCGGGCGATGAGCGGGAGGGACCCGGCTCAGGCGCTCCAGGAGGATGTCGATCGTCTGCCAGGCGAACGAGAGCTGAAGCTCCAGCTCCTTGGCCCGGGCGAAGGAGCGCTCGACCGGGTCGCCCGCTCGCCGCAGCTCGGCGACCTGAAGGAGCAACGCCGCGCCGAAGAGCTGGTTCGCGCGGCGAAGGGCCGTCATGAAGAAGTCCGCGAGGCGGCCCCTCCCCATCACCGCCGAAAGCGCGCGGGTCTCGAGATCGGAGGGGCAGGCGTGCGAGGAGTCACAGGGGACGAGGCGGGGCATCGAGGGAGGATGCCCTAGGAGTTCGGAGTCTGTTCGCGGCGCGAATCAGAGAGCTTCAGCTCGCAGGCTCCGCGCCTCCCAGCCGGATCGGCAGCAGCCGGGCTCGCTCCTTGCGTTCGTCCACCGTGATCAGGGCCCCCGCCAGAAGGTCTCGTTCGAATCGCTCGAGCGCCCGGAGGAGCCGCACTCCGAGGCAGCGGGGGGAAACGGCCTCGGTCCGGATCTGGAGCACGCTCGGGCCCTCAGCTTGCGGGGCGGCCAGGATCGCGCCGAAGTCCAGGTCATTCGTCAGGACGACGAATCCGTGGGTCCGCGCCCAGGCCATCAACTCCCCGTCCTCGGCCTCGGCCGGGCCGACGACGGACCAATGCCCGGCGTCGTGGCCAGCCTGTCGAAGGACCTCCGCCCATCGGGGGGAGAGGTTCATGTCGAGGAGGAGCTTCACGCCGAGGCGAGGGGAATCTCGACCTCACCGGCACGCCAGGCGGCGTATTGCAGCGCCTGGAGGATGTCCTCCTCCTCCAGGTAGGGATAGAGGTCCAGGATTTCGGCGTGCGAATGCTCGGTCGCGACGAGCCCGACCACTGTGCTCACCGTGACGCGCATCCCGCGGATGCACGGCTTTCCTCCCATGACCTTGGGGTTGAGGGTGATGCGCGGCAGCTCGCCCATGGTGCCCGGATGATAGCGGTTCGGGCGAACCCGGGAGTTGTTCAGCAGCCTCCTACCCCTCCAGCCCGAAGAACCGCTGTATCCGGTCCAGCAGGCCTTCGGTGATCACCTGTGGTCCGACCGCGCCCGCGGCCGGCGCCTCCACGCGTGACTGCGACCGCGAGCGCTCCTCGAGCGCCTCGGAGAGGGCCCGGGCGAGGTGTCCGTCGTCGTGGAGGAGGGTGGAGAAGGCGTCCTTCTCGACGACGACGACCTCGACCTCGCCGAGGGCGACGACGGAGGCCGAGCGGGGCTCGCCGGTCAGGAGGCTCATCTCACCGAAGAAGCTCCCCGGCCCGAGCCGCGCGAGGTCGCGGGTGAAGGCGCCGTCGGTCCGCTCGACGCGGACGTCGCCGGCGCGGACGACAAAGAGCGAGCGCCCCGCCTCGCCCTGGCGGACGAGCGCCTCGCCGGCCGTGTAGCGCTCGAGGCGCGCATGGCGGGCGAGGCCGGAGACCTGCTCGTCGGTGAGTGGCTGGAACGTCTCGACGTTCCGGAGGGCCTCGAAGCTCTGGGTGCGCCGCCTCTCGAGACGCTCGTCGTCCCGGTTCTCGGAGACGTGGTGGAGCGCCACCTCTCTTTGCGGGAACGGAATCTCGAGTCCCGCGCGCCGGAGGGCGTACCAGGCGCGTGAGAGAGCCGCGTCGCGGATGCCGGCGACGCCGGCGAGATCGCCGGTCCAGAAACGAAGGTCGTACTCGACGGCCGAGTCGGCGAAGCGCGCGACGAGGGCCTCGACGGGCGGGTTGGCCGAGATGCCGGGAACCGCCGCGAGGGCGCTCTCCAGGACGGTCTTCACCTCTGCAGGCGGATGGGCGTACGCGACGCCGATCGTGGCGTGGAGCATCACCGCGGGACCGGGACGCGAGTAGTTGGCGATGTCCTCGCGGGCGACGCGGGCGTTGGGAAGGACGACGTGGTGGCCGTCGCGCGACCGGAGGGTGATCGTCCTCCAGTTCATCTGGACGACCTCGCCCTCCTTGTCTCCCACGCGGACCCAGTCCCTGGGCGCGATCGGGCCCTCCATCTGGAGCGCGATGCCCGCCATGACGCTCGAGAGGACGTCCTGCAGGGAAAGGCCGAGGATGGCCGAGAGGACGGTCGACGTGACGAGGAGGCCGGTGAGGTTGAAGGAGTAGAGGACCTTCAGGAGCGTCAGGGCGACGCCGGCCAGGACGAGCGCGTTGACGACGTCGAAGAGGAGGCGCGGCGCGGAGATGTGCCGGGGCTTGAGGAGCTTCTCCCAGACGACGTGGTCGGCGATCTGGAGGAGGACGTAGGCGCCGAGGACGACGATGACCGCGAGCGTCGCCTTCGTGAACGCTTCCTTCCCGGGATGGCTGAGCTGGCTCTCGACGAGGAGGAGCGCGCCGAGGAGGCCGAGGCCGGCGAGGGCGAAGCGGATGTGGGCGATGAGCCTCGACTGGCGGGAGAGCCGGAAGACGGCGACGACGAGGGCGGCAACGCTGGCCACCTCGAGGGCGGAGAGGAGGGCTGGGGACATCGCGCGGAAGATACCAGCGGAGGTGGAGCGTCCCCGCGCATCGCGGGCTTTCGCTGCGGCGCGGCAACCTTTGATAACATTTCCCGATGGATACGTCTGACATGGGTCGCCACGAAGCGGCGCGCGGTTGGCGCGGCTGCCCAGGGTTCCCGCTGACAGGACTCCCGGGACGGACATGAAAGCCTTCGGCCCCCCGTCTCCCCAGGGCCTCTACGACCCGGCCAACGAGCACGACGCCTGCGGCTTCGGATTCGTCGTCGACGTGAAGGCCCGCGCCTCCCACGACATCGTCCGCAAGGCGCTGCAGGTCCTCTGCAATCTCGAGCACCGCGGGGCGACCGGCAGCGAGAAGAACACCGGCGACGGAGCAGGGCTCCTCACGCAGATCCCGCACGCGTTCGTGGCGCGCTGGGCGAAGGCGAGCAGCACCGAGGTGCCGCCGCCGGGCGACTACGGCCTCGGCATGCTCTTCCTCCCGGTGGAGGCGGCGAGCCGTCAGGTCTGCCAGCAGAGGCTCGAGGAGATCGTGGAAGCCGAAGGGCAGCGGGTCCTCTGCTGGAGGGACGTCCCGACCGACAGCGGGTCGCTCGGCGCGACGGCGCGCGCGAGCCAGCCCGTCATCCGGCAGGTGCTCGTGGGCCGGGGAGCCGGGACGGAAGCGGGAGCCGCTTTCGAGAGAAAGCTCTTCGTCATCCGCCGTCTCGCGGAGAAGGCGGTCTCGCGGTCGGCCCTCGCGGGGCGCGACAACTTCTACTTCGCGAGCCTCTCGGCGCGGACCGTCGTCTACAAGGGGATGCTGAACGCCAACCAGCTCGGGGCCTTCTACCCCGACCTCTCCGAGGAGGCGTTCACGTCGTGCCTCGCGATGGTCCACTCGCGCTTCTCGACGAACACGTTCCCAAGCTGGTCGCGCTCGCACCCGTACCGCTACATCTCGCACAACGGCGAGATCAACACGCTGCGCGGGAACGTGAACTGGATGCAGGCGCGGCAGCGGATGTTCGAGTCGAAGCTCTTCGGCGACGACCTGAAGAAGGTCCTCCCCGTGATCGACACCGAGGGCTCCGACTCGTCGATGTTCGACAACGTCCTCGAGCTGCTCGTCCTCGCGGGCCGCTCGCTCCCGCACGCGCTGATGATGATGGTGCCGGAGCCGTGGAGCCGGCACGAGTCGATGAGCGCCGAGCTGAAGGCGTTCTACGAGTTCCACTCCTGCTTCCTCGAGCCGTGGGACGGCCCGGCCTCCATCGCCTTCACGGACGGCACGCGGATCGGCGCGATCCTCGACCGCAACGGCCTGCGGCCCTCGCGATGGGTTTCCACGAAGGACGGCCTCGTCGTGATGGCCTCCGAGGTCGGCGTCCTCGACTTCCCGCCGGAGAAGGTCGAGGCGAAGGGACGCCTGCAGCCGGGCCAGATCTTCCTCGTCGACACCGCGGAGGGAAGGGTCGTCCCCGACCGCGAGATCAAGGAGACGCTCGCGGCGGCCTTCCCTTACGGGGAGTGGCTCCGGGACCACCTCGTCCGCCTGAAGGACCTGCCCGACCCGCCCGGCGTCCGCGAGCCCGACCACGAGACCGTCCTGACGCGCCAGGAGACGTTCGGCTACACGCTCGAGGACGTGCGGATGATCGTCAACCCGATGGCGGCCGCGGGAACGGAGCCGATCGGGTCGATGGGGACGGACATTCCGCTCGCCGTCCTGTCGGAGGGGCCGCAGCTCCTCTCCGACTACTTCAAGCAGCTCTTCGCCCAGGTGACGAACCCGCCGGTCGACGCGGACCGCGAGGCGATCGTCATGGCGGTCGACACGGCGATCGGCCCCGAGGGGAACCTCCTCGAGCCGACGCCCGAGGCCGCGCTCCACTTCGAGCTGCCGACGCCCGTCCTCCTGAACGTCGAGCTCGAGAAGATCCGCTCGCTGGCCGGTGGCCCCGGCTCGCGCGGCTTCCGGTCGATCTCGCTCCCGATCCTCTTCAAGGTGAAGGACGGGGGGAAAGGGCTCCGGAAAGCCATCGAGGAGCTGCGGCGGCGCTGCTCGGAGGCGATCGCCGAGGGGCACAACATCCTGATCCTCTCCGACCGCGGCCACGACGCGACCGATGCGCCGATACCGGCGCTGCTGGCCCTGTCGTCGGTGCAGCACCACCTGCTGCGCGAGGGCTCGCGGACCCGCGTGGGGCTCGTCCTCGAGTCGGGCGAGCCGCGCGAGGTGCACCACTTCTGCCTCCTCATCGGCTACGGCGCGAGCGCCATCAATCCCTATCTCGCGTTCGAGACGATCCACGACCAGATCCGGCAGGGGCTCCTCGCGGGCGACCCGGAGGCCGCGGAGAAGAGGTACGTCAAGGCCGTCAACAAGGGGATCGTCAAGGTCATCTCCAAGATGGGGATCTCGACGGTCCAGAGCTACCACGGCGCGCAGGTGTTCGAGGCGCTGGGGCTCTCGCAGGACTTCGTCGACGAGTACTTCTGCGGCACGCCGACGCGGATCGGCGGCATCGGCATCAAGGCGATCGCGCAGGAGGTGCGCCTCCGGCACGACTTCGCCTACCCCTCGCGCCCGGTGAAGCACACGACGCTCGGGACGGGAGGGCGCTACCAGTACCGGCGGGACGGCGAGGAGCACCTGAACTCGCCCGTGGCGATCCACCTCCTCCAGAGCGCGTGCCGGAGCGGGGACGCCAGGACCTGGAAGCAGTTCAGCGATCTCGTGAACCGGCACGGGAAGCACCCGGTGCGGATCCGCGACCTCATGGACTTCCGGCCGCTGGCGAAACCGGTTCCGATCGAGGAGGTCGAGCCGGTCGAGAGCATCCTGGCGCGCTTCAAGACGGGCGCGATGTCGTACGGCTCGATCAGCCAGGAGGCGCACGAGGCGCTCGCCGTCGCGATGAACCGGATCGGCGGGAAGAGCAACACGGGCGAGGGGGGAGAGGACCCCGCGCGCTACCAGGCCGACGCGAGCGGCGACTCGAAGAACAGCGCGATCAAGCAGGTGGCTTCGGGGCGGTTCGGGGTGACGAGCCAGTACCTCGTCGAGGCGCGCGAGATCCAGATCAAGATGGCCCAGGGCGCCAAGCCGGGCGAGGGGGGGCAGCTCCCCGGCCCGAAGGTCTACCCGTGGATCGCGAAGGTGCGGCACGCGACGCCAGGCGTCGGTCTCATCTCCCCGCCGCCCCACCACGACATCTACTCCATCGAGGACCTCGCCCAGCTGATCCACGACCTGAAGAACGCGAACGCGGGCGCCCGCATCAGCGTGAAGCTCGTCTCGGAGAACGGGGTCGGGACGATCGCCGCCGGGGTCGCCAAGGCCCACGCCGACGTCATCCTCATCAGCGGCTACGACGGCGGCACGGGCGCCGCGCCGCTGACGAGCATCCGCCACGCCGGCATCCCGTGGGAGATCGGCCTCGCCGAGGCTCACCAGACGCTCGTCCTGAACGACCTCCGGAGCCGCGTGACGCTCGAGACCGACGGACAGCTGAAGACGGGGCGCGACGTCGTCATCGCGGGGCTCCTCGGGGCGGAGGAGTTCGGCTTCGCCACGACGCCGCTCCTGGCGCTGGGCTGCGTGATGATGCGGGCCTGCCACCTGAACACGTGTCCGGTCGGGGTGGCGACGCAGGACCCCGAGCTGCGCAGGCGGTTCACGGGGGACCCGGAGCACGTCGTGAACTTCATGCGCTTCGTGGCCATGGAGGTGCGCGAGCTGATGGCGCACCTCGGCTACCGGGAGTTCTACAAGATGGTGGGGCGCAGCGAGCGTCTCGAGATGCGCCGCGCCGTCGACCACTGGAAGGCGCGGACGCTCGACTTCGGGCGGATCCTCTGGAAGCCGACCGTGCCGCGCGAGGTGAAGCGGACGCAGCGCATCCCGCAGGAGCACGGCCTCGAGGAGGCGCTCGACGCCACGACGCTCATCCCGCTCTGCCGCCCCGCCCTCGAGCACGGGACGCCCGTCACCGCGACGCTGCCGATCCGGAACGGGAACCGCGTCGTCGGGACGATGCTCGGGAGCGAGGTGACGCGCCGCTGGGGCGCCGCGGGCCTCCCCGACGACACGATCCGCCTCCGCTTCCAGGGCTCGGCCGGGCAGAGCTTCGGCGCGTTCGTTCCGCACGGAATGACGCTCTCCCTCGAGGGGGACGCCAACGACTACGTCGGCAAGGGGCTCTCGGGAGGGCGCATCGTCGTGGTGCCGCCGGCCGCGGCGACCTTCGTGGCCGAGGCGAACGTGCTCATCGGCAACGTCGCCTTCTACGGGGCCACCGCGGGTGAGGCCTTCATCCGGGGCGTGGCCGGAGAGCGGTTCTGCGTCCGCAACTCGGGCGTCACGGCCGTCGTCGAGGGGATCGGCGACCACGGGTGCGAGTACATGACCGGCGGGCGCGTCGTCGTTCTGGGCCCCGCGGGGCGCAACTTCGCCGCCGGGATGTCGGGAGGGGTCGCGTACGTCCTCGACGAGGCGGGCGACTTCGCAAACCGCTGCAACACGGAGTTGGTCGGGCTCGGCCGGGTGGAGGACGAGGCCGAGGCGGCGGAGCTGAAGGAGCTCGTCCACCGCCACGCCGCGGCGACGAAGAGCGCGCGGGCGGCGGTCATGCTGAAGGAGTGGGGCACCTTCCTCCCGCTCTTCGTGCGCGTGATGCCGAACGACTACCGCCGCGTCCTCGAGGCGCAGGCGCGCATGCGCGAGAAAGGAATGTCCGAGGACGAGGCCGTCATGGCCGCGTTCACGGAGAACGCGCGGGCCTACACCCGCGCGAGCGGGAGCTGACGATGGGCAGGCCGACCGGTTTCCTCGAGTTCCCGAGGGAGGGCCTCCCGCAGCGGCCCCCGGCCGAGCGGGTGAAGGACTGGGACGAGTCGCACGCGGACGTCCCGGAGGAGCTTCTCCGGCGCCAGGGCGCCCGCTGCATGGACTGCGGCACGCCGTTCTGCCACACGGGAAAGCTCATCGCCGGGATGGCCTCGGGCTGCCCGATCAACAACCTGATCCCCGACTGGAACGACCTCGTCTACCGCGGGCAGTGGCGCGAGGCGGCGATCCGCCTCCACCAGACGAACAACTTTCCCGAGTTCACGGGGCGCGTCTGTCCCGCCCCGTGCGAGGGCTCCTGCACGCTCGCGCTCAACGACGACGCCGTGACGATCAAGGCGATCGAGTGCGCCATCGTGGACCGCGCCTTCGACGAGGGGTGGATCTCGCCGGAGGCGCCGGCGACGCGCACGGGCAAGAGCGTGGCGGTGGTCGGGTCGGGCCCGGCGGGCCTCGCCTGCGCGGCGCAGCTGAACAAGGCGGGGCACACCGTCACCGTCTACGAGCGCGCCGACCGGATCGGCGGGCTCCTGATGTACGGCATCCCGAACATGAAGCTCGACAAGCGGCTCGTCGAACGCCGCGTGCGGCTGATGGGCGGCGCGGGCATCCGCTTCGTGACCGGGGTCGAGATCGGGCGGGACGTTCCCTCGCAGAGCCTCCTGACGGACTTCGACGCCGCCGTTCTCTGCATCGGCTCGACGGTCGCCCGGGACCTGACGATCGAGGGGCGGAGCCTCTCCGGGATCCACCTCGCGATGGAGTTCCTCCACGCGAACACGCGCAGCCTTCTCGACTCGGCGCACGCCGACGGCCTCTACGTCTCGGCCGCCGGGAAGAACGTCGTCGTCATCGGAGGCGGGGACACGGGGACCGACTGCGTCGGCACCGCCCTGCGCCACGGGGCGGCGAGGCGTCGTCCAGCTCGAGATCCTCGGACGGCCCCCGGACCAGCGCGCTCCCGACAACCCGTGGCCGCAGTGGCCGAAGCTCTACAGGCTCGACTACGGCCAGGAGGAGGCGGCGGCGCTCCAGGGCTCCGATCCCCGCCGGTACTCGGTCCTGACGAAGCGCTTCGTCGGCGACGCCGAGGGGCACGTGCGCGAGGTCCACACGGTCGAGGTGGAGTGGCGGAAGACGCCGGACGGCCGCCCGCAGCTCCACGAGCTGCCGGGGACCGAGCAGGTCGTTCCGGCAGACCTCGTCCTCCTCGCCCTCGGCTTCCTCGGCCCCGAGCGCCGGGGACCGGTGGAGGAGCTCGGGGTCAGGCTCGACGAGCGGGGCAACGTCGTCACCGACGGCGAGAGGATGACGAGCGTTCCCGGGGTCTTCGCCGCCGGAGACGCGGTGAGGGGCCAGTCGCTCGTCGTCTGGGCGATTCACGAGGGGCGGAAGGCGGCCCGCGGGGTCGACCGGCACCTGATGTACGGCGAGACGTACCTCCCCTGACGGCGGCCCGGTAACCCGATATCATCCACGGTCGGCCCTCCGGGCCCCTTGAAGGAGACCCTTTCATGACTCACGCCCTCTCCGGCCTCGAGCCGCAGCTGCTCTGGGACCACTTCGCCGCCCTCGCCGCGATCCCCCGCGGCTCCAAGAACGAAGCGGCCGCCACGGCCCACGTCGTCGCGTTCGCCGCCCGCCTCGGGCTCCCCGTAAAGGTCGACTCCGTGGGGAACGTCCTCATCACCAAGCCCGGGACGAAGGGGCTCGAGACGAAGCCTCCCGTCCTCCTCCAGGGGCACCTCGACATGGTGTGCGAGAAGAACTCGGGCACCGTGCACGACTTCACGAAGGACCCGATCCGCCTCGTGGTGGCCGGGGACGAGGTGAAGGCCGACGGCACGACGCTCGGCGCCGACAACGGCATCGGCTGCGCCGCGGCGCTCGCGCTCCTGGAGTCGAAGGACATCCCGCACCCGCCGCTCGAGTGCCTCTTCACGATCGACGAGGAGACCGGGCTGACGGGGGCGAACGCCCTCACGTCCGACTTCCTCTCCGCCACACGGATGCTCAACCTCGACACCGAGGAAGAGGGCGCCATCTACGTCGGCTGCGCCGGCGGCCTCGACACGATGGCCGCGACGCCCGTCACCCGCGTCGCGCCGGCGGCCGGGGCCTCCCCGTACCGCATCGCCGTCACGGGCCTGCGCGGCGGCCACTCGGGCTGCGACATCCACGAGGGGCGCGTGA
Source organism: Holophagales bacterium (assembly GCA_016719485.1). NCBI lineage: Bacteria > Pseudomonadati > Acidobacteriota > Holophagae > Holophagales > Holophagales bacterium. Next base: position 34,063 of record JADJZB010000022.1, on the reverse strand, counting down.
ACGCTCTCAAGGTCCTCGCCCGCGCCGTCTCCGAGGCCGAGACGTTCGGGTTCGCCCCGTCGACGCTCGACGGCGGTAGCAAGCGCAACGCCATTGCGCGCGAGGGATTCGCCTCCGGCTGGCTCGACACGACCCGCGAGGCCGACCTGCGCGCCGCGCTCGCCAAGCTCGAGGCCGACGTCCGCTCCGAGTCGGGCCGCTTCGACAACCCCGTTCACATCGGGATCGAGCGCGTCGAAACCGCCCCGAATCCCCTGGCGGCGGGCGACGCGAAGCGGATCGTCGGGTTCATCCACGCGGCGCCGCACGGCGTCCTCGGCTGGTCGCCCGACATCCCGGGCCTCGTCCAGACCTCCACGAACCTCGCGATCGTCGAGACGAAGGACGACGAGGTCTCGTTCGCCACGAGCCAGCGCAGCTCCGTGGACTCCGCCAAGAAGGACGCCGGGCGCCAGATGGCGACGGCGATGATGCTCGCCGGCCTCGCCGTGAAGCAGGGCGACGGCTACCCGGGCTGGAAGCCGAACGTCTCCTCGCCGATCCTCGGCGTCGCCAAGAACGTCCACGCCGAGGTCTTCGGCCACGAGCCCGAGGTGAAGGCGATCCACGCCGGCCTCGAGTGCGGGATCATCGGAGAGAAGTTCCCCGGCATGGACACCATCTCCTTCGGCCCGACGATCCGGAATGCCCACTCGCCCGACGAGTGCGTCAGCATCCCGTCGGTCCAGAATTTCTGGAAGTACCTCACCGTCCTCCTTCCGAAGATGTAGTCCAGAGGCCCGGGGGCGGGGTAACGTTCATCGATGCCCCGCCCCCTCGGCCGTGACCGTCTCGAGCCCACCTCCGACGAAACGATCGCCCTCCTCTCACTCCATCCCAAGCCGTGGGCGGGGCGGGAAGAGGTCTCTCCACGTGCTCCCGTACTCCCGGGGACGGCCGTACGGTGGGATGGAGAGCTGTTCGAGGTCCTGAGCATGGAGCCGCGGCCGGGCGGCGGCTGGCGCCACGTCCTGGCGCCGTGGGACGACCGGTTCCTCGTACGGACGCTCGTGGAGTACGGAGACGCGGGAGCGGCGGCGGGCAGCGAGACGTTTCCCGAGGCCCCCGCGATTCCCGTGGTTTCCGCTGCCGTGCCGACCCCTCGCGCTTCCGGGTCGCCGGCGCCCGGCAGCGTCCCGGCAGCGTGGGGCGCCCTCGCGCCCGGTGTCCGGGCGCTCCTGGTGGCCTTCGTGCCCTCGGTCCTCCTCGGCTGGTTCTTCCCGTTCCGCGTCATGGGCGAGGGGATCTCATTTCTTGTCCACGAGCTGGGACACACGCTCGTCGCCTGGTTCTTCGGCTGCTCGGCGATGCCGGCGATCGTCATGACGATCGTCTTCGCCCAGAGCCGGGTCTTCGCGGCCCTCGTCTGGGGCGCGCTCGTCTTCTTCGCGGTGAAGTACCGCCACGCGCCCCGCTGGAACGTCGGCCTCGCCGCCCTCGCCCTCGCCTACCCGCTCGTCGCCTTCACGCCGGCGCACGTCACGGCGTTCGACATCGGAGGCCACCTCGCCGAGGTCGCCTTCGCGGCGTGGGCCTTCCGGCGCGCCGTCCGGGGCGAGCGCCCCGAGTGGGAGCTGCCCGTCTGGGCCTTCTTCGCCTTCTACCTCGTCGCGCGGAACGTGAAGCTCTTCGGCGGCGTCGTCCTGAGCGCCGCGGCGCGGACCGACTACCAGACCATCGCCATCACCGGGCAGAACGACATGGTGAAGGTGGCCGCGACGACCGGCCTCTCGCTGACGACGGTCGCCGCGCTGACGGCGCTCGTCTTCCTCGTCGTGCCGCTCGGAGCGCTCGCGCTCGCGCTGCGTGCCCCGGCGGAGCCCTCCCGACCGTCCGTACAATAGAAAATCAAGACCTGACCCCTTACAGAGCCGGTGCGATCGTCTCCGGCTCGCCGCGGAAGCGGACGACGACCCTCACGTCTTCCGGCACGCCGTAGGCGCGCAGGAGCCAGGTCCTGACGAACTCCTCGGTCTGCTTGCGCGCCGTCTCGCGGACGAGCGGCAGGTTCCGCCGCGCGCGCTGCGCGAAGAGCCCGGTGAGGGAGGCGCGCAGCTCCTCGACGACCGGCGCCTCGTCCCGGAGGATCGAGCTCTCCGTCGTGACGACCGTCATCGCCGAGACGTCGACGGCCGGAGCGTTCCAGCGGATCTGCGGGGCGAGGACGGTGACCGTCCGTTCCGTCAGGTCGAAGTCCCACTCCCCGTCGAGGTCGAGGGTGTAGGTGAACGTCACCGGAGCGCGGGCCGAGACGACGACGTCGGGAAGGGAGAAGCCGAGGAGCTCCGTCGCGTCGCGCCGCTCGACGACCTCCACCTGGGAGAGCTCGGCCACCTGCAGGCGCTTCGTCCCGCGGATCTCGGTCGCGGTGCTCGCGAACGTCGTCGTGATCGTCCGCGTCCGGATTGCCGCGGCGAGCCTCGCGAGCCCCTCGGAGACCGCCGTCGTCGTCTCGCGGATCGTGCGCGGGATGGCCCCTGCCATCTCGCCGGGGAGCCGTGCGACCCGCCCCACGAGGATCGACGCCGCGACGAGGATCGCGAGGACGAGCGCCCCGAAGGCGAAGAGGGCCGGGGAGGGGCGGCGGGGCCGGTCCATGTCGCCAGCGAGCCTAACTGATTCCCGCCCCCTGCTACTCTCCCGCGGCGTGGCGCGGATCGCGGTTCTCCCGGACGTCCTGGTCGACCAGATCGCCGCGGGCGAGGTGGTCGAGCGGCCGGCGTCGGTCGTCAAGGAGCTCGTCGAGAACGCTCTCGACGCGGGGGCGACCCGCGTCGACGTGGAGATCGAGGGGGGCGGGATCGCGCGCCTCTCGGTCGCGGACGACGGCTGCGGGATGGATGCGGAGGACGCCCCGCTTTCGCTCGAGCGGCACGCGACGTCGAAGGTGCGGACGGCGGAGGACCTGGGGCGGATCGGGAGCCTCGGCTTCCGGGGCGAGGCGCTGCCGTCGATCGCGTCGGTCTCGCGCCTCGTCCTGACGACGTCTCCCGACGGGTCGGGCCTCGGCACCGAGGTCGTCGCCGACCGGGGGGCCGAGCCCGTCGTGAAGCCCGTGCGGCAGACGAAGGGGACGCGCGTCGTCGTGGAAGACCTCTTCGGGAACGTCCCGGCGCGGCGGAAGTTCCTCAAGTCCGAGGACGCCGAGCAGAGGGCGATCGTGAAGACGCTGACGGCCCTCGCGCTGTCGCGCCCCGGGGTCGCGTTCACGCTGCGGTCCGGGGAGCGGGAGCTGCTGACGCTGCCGGCGGCGCCGAGCGCCCTCGACCGCTTTGCCGAGGTGATGGGGAGATCCTCGCTTCCGAACGTCCTGCCGGTCTCGTTCGCGTATGCGGGGATGGGCCTTTCGGGTGCCGTCTCCTCGCCGGAGACGACGTTCGCGTCGCGGACGTTCCAGTGGCTCTTCGTGAACGGGCGCGCGGCGCGCGACGGATCCGTGGCGCACGCGGCGCGCCTGGCGGCCGAGGAGGCGCTCCTGGGCGAGCGAAACCCGGCGTGGGTCCTCTTCGTGACGTGCCCTCCCGGGAAGGTCGACCCGAACGTCCACCCGCAGAAGAGCGAGGTCCGGTTCCTCGAGCCGTCGTCGGTCCACTCGCTCGTCCACCGGGGGCTGCGCGCGGCGCTGACGGAAGGGAAGTCGGCCACGTCGCTGCCGGCGTCGGTCCTTTCGGAGCCGTTCGCGCGGCCCGCGAGCTGGGGCGATGCCCCGCCCGCCGCGACGGCGCTCGCCGAGTCGCTCGGGCTCTGGGACGCCGGGGGAGGGCCCGGGCCCCTCGCACCCCATTCGACGCACGCCTCGTGGGAGGCCGCGCCGGCCACCGCGGCCGTCGCCTCGCCCGCCGGGACGCTCCGGCTCCTGGGCCAGTACCGCGAGTCGTATCTCGTGGCCGAGGGAGCCGAGGGGCTCGTTCTCGTGGACCAGCACGTGGCGCACGAGAGGGTCCGCTTCGAACGGATCCGCGACAGGCTCGAGGGTCAGGGGCTCGCCTCGCAGACGCTTCTGACGCCGGTGACGTTCGAGGCCGCTCCCGAGGAGGCCGACGCCCTCTCGCGCGCGGACGAGGTCCTTTCGGCGGCCGGGTTCTCGGTGTCGGAGCTCTCGGGCCGGCTCTTCGTCGTCTCGGCCGCTCCGGCCGACTGCGCGGCGGAGAAGGTCGTTCCCGTCCTGCGCGACCTCCTCGCCCGGCTCGCGGACGCGGCCGAAACCGGAGGCTCCCGGAGCGCGGAGAGCGTGTCGAAGATGAAGGACGTCCTCGCCGCGTCGCTCGCCTGTCGCGGGGCCATCACCGTGAACCGGCGCCTCGCCCCGGAGGAGGCGGCCCGCCTCCTCTCCGAGCTCGCTGCCTGCCGGGACCCGTGGACCTGCCCCCACGGACGCCCGATCCTCCTCACCCTCGCGCACGCCGAAGTCCTCAAGCGCTTCGGAAGGAGCTCCGGATGACCTCGGGCCGCGACCTCTTCGCTCCGAAGCTGGGTCTCACGCTGCCGCTCTGCGGCCTGCACTTCATCTTCTTCCTCCTCTACGTCACCGACCCGAAGAAGGTGGCGGCGCTCTTCGGCTTCTGGCCGCAGCAGGCGCTGACGCAGCCGTGGGGCTTCGTGACGTTCCAGTTCCTCCACTCGGGGCCGATGTCGCTCTTCTTCGGCGCCTTCGCGCTCTACATCCTCGGGAGCGCCCTGGAGGCGGAGTGGGAGACGCGGGAGTACACGATCTTCTGGCTCGTCGCGACGCTGGGCGGATCGCTCTCGGCGTGGGCGCTCGGGACGCCCCTGGTGAGCGACCCGTTCGTCGTGCCGATTTCCATGCTCTTCGCCTACGCCTTCCTCTTTCCGGACACGGAGTTCCTCGTCTTCTTCGTCATACCGGTCAAGGTGAAGTGGATCGCCTTCTTCAGCCTCGGCGTCCTCGCGCTGAGCTTCTTCCGCGACCTCTTCTCCTTCGGCCCGGGGCCGGCGTTCGTGAGGATCCTCGGCGCCGGCGCGGGGTTCGTCTACTTCTGGGTGCGCCATCACGGCCGGTTCAAGGCGGGCAAGGCGGCGCGCGAGGCGCTCGTCGCGGTGAAGACCGCCGGGGAGGCCCGCCAGGACGAGACGCTCGAGAAGAGGAACCGGGAGCTCTTCCCCCGCGTCGAGGCGCTCCGGGCGGCGGAACGGTCGGGTGTCGAGCCACCTGCCGGCGAAGGGCTCCGCGGCGAGCTGACGCGCCTCGTCGTGCCGGGGGTGAACATCTGCAAGCCGGTCGATTTCAAGGGGGACAAGGACCTCACCTGCCTGCGGTGCGAGGGTTTCGCCGAGTGCTCGCTGAGGTTCCTCGCGGGGCAGCCGGAGGAGATCGTCGTAAAGAAGCGCGAGCCGTGACCGCGCCGGGTAAACTCCCGCCCCGATGACCTCCCTCCTGACGCTCCTCACCCTCTTCTGGCTCGCCGAGCCCTCTCCGGTGAAGGGCGTCCCGCCGCCGCCCGGCGGGATCTTCGAGACCGAGATCACGAAGGTCGTCTCCGACCGGGCGAAGGTCGAGATGCAGGGAATCCTCGCCGAGCTGGAGAGGATGTCCCAGCCGGCCGAGACGAAGGCCGAGATCAGGCGCCGCCTCGCCGGCCTGAAGGTCGCGGTCTACACGACGCCGAAGAGCTGGGACGAAACGGTCGCGTTCTACGAGGGGCCGGCGATGAAGGTCGTTTTCCTCAAGGGCCAGAGGGACATCCTCACCGACCTCCAGGACTACGCCCGTTCCGCCGGGCTCTCCGTCGACCCCGCGGTCGAGAAGGCGTGGGCGGGGAAGTCCGGCCTCACGGCCCGGTGGACGAAGGACGACGAGACGCTGCAGATCGTCGTGGAAGACCACCTGATCGACCCGCGCGATGGCAAGGTGGCGCCGAAGACGGTCGTCCTCGTGACGAAGCTGGGCTCGTAGAGCCTGCCTCTCGAGGCCGGTCCGGCGGGAACGGAAAAGGGAGGGGCCGAGGCCCCTCCCTTTCGCTCGAGGACTCGTCGCTCGGGGACGCTAGGCCTTGAGGACCTCGGCCGCCGCCGCCTCGCTGGCGACTTCCTCCCGCCGCTTCTTCTCCTGGAAGTAGGCGAAGACCTGCCAGCCGCCGAAGGCGACGAGGAGGCCCGGCCACCAGTCGAGGAGGAACGAGAGGTCGATCGAGAAGACCTTGTTGGCCAGGAGGAAGAGGCCGACGAGCATCAGGAAGATGCCGAACGTCAGGCCGCCGTCGGCCTTGAACGGCCTCTCCTCGCCGAAGAAGCCGGGCTCGGGCATCCCCGTGGCGTTGATCGCCCGCGCCTGCCGGACGGCGTCGATCAGGACGAAGATCACCCAGAAGGGGATGAGCATCCCGAACGGTCCGGAGTCTCCCCGGTCGGCGATGGCGATCAGGAGGACGAAGATCGAGAAGAAGACGATGCCCCGCTTGTAGAGACCGAGGTAGACGTGCCCGAGCCCCGAGAACAGGGAGAGGAGCCCGGCGGCCGCGGGGTTCTTGCCGGGCGGCGGCGCGGGACGCGCCGACACTGCGGGAGCGGGCGGCACGAACGCGACCGGGGGAGCCGCGTAGGCGCTCGGGGGGGGCGGAGGGAGGCTGGCGTTGTCGTTCATCGGCGTCACCTTCTGGCTCTTCAGGCTCGCTGGGCTCTGTGGTGCGGGGCGTCTTGCCCCGCTCGATCCAAGGAACGCAAACCGGAGGGGTCCGGTTCGCGAACCGGCGCGGGACGGGCCGGTTCCGTATCCACGCGGCTGCCGAAGACCCGGCCGAGGAGGATCTCCGCCCACGCCGTCGTCTTCGCCTTGCCGACGGCGAGCGTCCGGTAGAGCCGGTAGTCGAGCTGCTCGGTCAGGGGCCTCTTCCGGTGGCCCGCCAGGACCGTGTCGAGCTTCTCTTCGGCAACGACCTTCGCCTCGGCGAGGGCCCGTTCTCCCGCCGCCGTCATCCCGCTGGCTCCGCTGCGCGCGGCGGAAAGGGGATCGACCCCCAGGATCGCGACGAGGGCGAGGCAGGCGGCATACGCGAGCGCGACGACGACGCGCCAGTCGCTGCGCCAGCGGCGGAAACGGCTCGTCTCTACGGCCGGCTCGACCCGCCGAGGGTGCCCCGCCGGGAAGGAGAGGAGGCGCCGGAGGAGGGCGGGGGAGGGCTCGGGCGGCGCGAGCGCGCCAGGGGAGAGCAGCGCCAGGACCTCGCGCGCGGCCACGCGCGGCGGCACGGACCCGGAGAGGTCCTCCAGTGACGCGACGAGCGTGGCGGCCGGCCGGGGAACGGAGAGCAGGCCGAGGACCCGGTCGTTCTCCTCGCAGTCGAGGAGGAGGGGGCCGCAGGTCTCGCAGAAGGACGCGTGGCTCGAGACCTCGGAGGGCACGGGAACGCCCCCAGCGAGGAGGGCCGTCTCGGCGCGGCGGCAGGGGCCTGCCTGACCGGTCACGCGGCCCCTCCGGGCTGGGGTGTGAGGGAGCCGAAGAGCGGCCCGCGCGTCAGGGGTGCCGCGCCGATCCGTTCTCTCACGATGCGCGCCAGCTCGACCCGCGCCCTGTTGAGCCGGGACTTGACCGTGCCGTCGGGGAGGCCGAGGAGGTCGGCGATCTCCCGGTAGTCGAGGCCGTCGAGGTCGCGCATCTGGACGACCTCGGCCAGCTCGTCGGGGAGCTGGGCCAGGGCGTCGAGGAGGAAGCGGAGCCGCTCGCGACGGACGGCGTCGGCCGACGGATCGTCCGACCCGGGGAGGAGGGTCACGAGGGCGTCGTCGCTGACGAAGCGGAATCCCTTTTCCCGGCGGCGTTTCCGGTAGTGGTCGATGGAGAGATTGCGGGAGAGGGTGGCGATCCAGGCGAGGAGCGAAGCCTCCGTCGGCTCGTACCGGTCGAGGTTCTCCCAGACTTTCAGGAAGCAGTCCTGGGTCAGCTCTTCGGCTTCGGACCGGTCGTAGGTGCGGTGGTAGGCGATCCGGTAGACCTTCGCGGAGTACCGCTCGACGAGCTCCCGCCAGGCAAGATCGTCGCCGTTCAGGCAGCGGGCGACGAGCTCGGCATCGGGATGGGCAGCGTTCGCCATGGGTCTCCTCGTTCTGAAGGAACGAACGAAAGGGGCGCGAGGTTCCGCCCCGAGTCTATAATTCCGGCTGGTTGATTCTTTCGAGGAGGAGGTGGGATGTCTCCTGACCGAATCCCGGGGCCCGTTCGCTACGTTCCGGCCTTGATCCTTCTTCTGACCGCCGCCGTCGCCTCGGCCCAGGCGCCTCCGGCGGGTGCGTGGAAAGTGTTCCAGGAGTTCAACTTCGTGACAGGTTCCTGGTCCGGCCCCGTGGAATCGGGGGGACGGATCGGAGGCCGGGTCGTCTCCTTCGGCCTCGAGGTCGACGGAGCGACGCTCGGGTACCGGGCAACGACCTATTACCCCGTCAAGGACAGCCAGCCCGAGGCGCGCAGCGAGGAGATCGCCAAGATCGTCTACGACGGCGCCAGGGGGAAGTACGTCGCTCTCGTCGTCTTCTCGACGAAAGCCTGGGGCATCTACGACGCAGAAGTGCGTCCCGACGGCTCTATCCGCTTCACGGCACGTGAGTTGGCGAACCTCGAGGCGGGGGTGAAGTCGCGCTGGACCCTGACGCGAAAGGCCGACGGCACGCTGCTCGAAGAGCTGGACGTCGCCCCTCCCGGAAAGGACTTCGCCTCGTACCTGAGCGCCACGCTGACGAAGAAGTAGCGGATCCCGTTCCGGCCGGTCTGGTACCCTCCCCCTCCCGTGCGTCCTGCGCGGGCAAGGGGAATCCATGGTTGAGATCCGGAACGTCGCCATCATCGCCCACGTAGACCACGGCAAGACCACGCTCGTCGACTGTCTTCTCCGGCAGTCCGGGACGTTCCGCGCCGGGGAGCACACCGAAGAGCGGGTGATGGACTCCAACGACCTCGAGCGCGAGCGCGGGATCACGATCCTCGCCAAGAACACGTCCATCCGCTACCACGGGACGAAGATCAACATCGTCGACACCCCGGGGCACAGCGACTTCGGCGGAGGAGGTGGAGCGCGTCCTGAAGCTGGTCGACGCCGTCCTCCTCGTCGTGGACGCCGCGGACGGCCCGATGCCGCAGACCCGCTTCGTCCTCCGCAAGGCGCTCGAGCTGGGCCTGCGCCCGATCATCACCGTGAACAAGGTCGACCGCCCGGAGGCGCGCCCCCACCAGGTGATCGACGAGGTCTTCGACCTGATGGTCGACCTCGGTGCCACGGACCACCAGCTCGACTTCCCGATCGTCTACACGTCGGCCAAGCAGGGGTTCGCGCGCCTCGAGGTGGACCACGCCAACAACGACGTGCGGCCGCTCCTCGACGCGATCCTCGTCGAGGTGCCTCCGCCGGGCGGGGACCCCCTCGCGCCTCTCCAGATCCTCGTCGCCTCCCTCGACTACGACAACTACCTCGGGCGCCTCGCGATCGGGCGCGTCGTGAACGGGGTCGTGAAGCCCGGGCAGGACATCATGGTCTGCCGCCACGACGGCTCGTTCGTGAAGTCCCGTGTCGGAAAGGTCATGGTGTTCGAGGGGCTCAGGCGCGTCGACGTGACGGAAGCCCCGGCGGGGGAGATCGTCGTCCTTTCGGGGATCGAGGAGGTCACGATCGGCGAGACGGTGGCCGACGCCGAATTCCCGGTGGCCCTCGACCCGATCGCCGTCGACGAGCCGACCGTCTCGATGACGTTCCGGGTGAACGACTCGCCCTTCGCCGGCCTCGAGGGGAAGTACGTCACGAGCCGGAACATCTTCGACCGCCTCCAGAAGGAGCTCCGGACGAACGTCGCCCTGCGCGTGGAGCCGACCGACGGCCCCGACGCCTTCAAGGTCTCCGGGCGCGGCGAGCTGCACCTGGCGATCCTCATCGAGACGATGCGGCGCGAGGGCTTCGAGCTGGCGCTCTCGCGGCCGGAGGTGATCGTCAAGGAAGTCGACGGCGCCTCCTGCGAGCCGATCGAGCAGCTCGTCGTCGACGTCCCCGAGGAATTCGTCGGGACGGTCATCGAGAAGATCGGCCGGCGTCGCGGCGAGATGACGGCCCTGGTCAACAACGGCACGGGACGCGCCCGGATCGACTTCAAGGTCCCGACGCGCGGCCTCTTCGGCTATCGCAACGAGTTCCTCACCGACACGAAGGGCGAGGGGATGCTCAACCACGTCTTCGCCGGCTACGAACCGTGGAAGGGCGACGTCGACACGCGCCGGACCGGCGCGCTCATCTGCAAGGAAGGCGGGGACACGACCGCCTACGCCATCGAGCGGCTCGAGACGCGGTCGGTCTTCTTCTTCGGACCGGGCGTCGCCTGCTACCCCGGGATGATCGTCGGCGAGAACAGCCGCGAGAACGACATGGTCGTCAACCCGTGCGTCAAGAAGCACCTGACGAACATGCGCGCCTCCAACTCCGACATGGCCATCAAGCTCACGCCGCCCCGCGAGATGCCCCTGGAGCTGGCCATCGAGTGGATCGGAGACGACGAGCTCGTCGAGGTGACGCCCCGTTCCATCCGCTTGCGCAAGCGCGTCCTCGACCACTCCCAGCGCAAGCCCAAGAGGCCGACGGAAGCCGCCTGAGACCGGGGGACGAGGACCCCGGGGACCTGACGTTCCCGTCCCCTGATCCGCTCCCTGCGGGGGCGTCCTCCGTCGTGCGAACATGCCCGGTGCGCCGCGCGCGCGGGAGGGGTGTACGCCTGCAAGCAACGTCGGGATCGCGTTCGGGCTGACGATCGCAGCAGGGCTGGCGACCGGCCTCGGGAGCGCGATCGCGTTCTTCGCGAAGCGGACGAACCTGAGGCTCCTGTCGGTGGCGACCGGCTTCTCGGCCGGCGTGATGCTCTGGGTCTCCTTCGTCGAGATCCTCCCGAAGGCGCAGCAGGCGCTCGGGGCCGCGCGCGGTGCGCGCGAGGGGGCGTGGCTGGCGGTGGGCTCCTTCTTTCTCGGGACGCTCGTGATCCTGGCCATCGACCGGCTCATCCCCGGCGACGAGAACCCTCACGAGGTGCGATCCGCGCTGGAGATCGCCTCTCTCGGCGAGGCGACGGCGAACCCGGCGACCGCCAGGCTCCGGAGGACGGGATCTGCGCTCGCCATCGCGATCGCGATCCACAACTTCCCCGAGGGGCTCGCGACGTTTCTCTCCGCCCTCGAGGATCCGGCCGTCGGGCTCGCCATCGCGATCGCGGTCGCGCTCCACAACATTCCCGAGGGCGTCAGCGTCGCCGTACCGATCTTCTACGCCACGGGACGCCGGAAGGCGGCCTTCGGCTGGTCGCTCCTCTCGGGCCTCGCCGAACCGCTGGGGGCGGCCGTCGGCTACCTCCTCCTCCGGCCGTACCTGACCAGCTCGGTGATGGGAGTTCTCTTCGGCGCGGTCGCGGGGATCATGGTGTACATCTCCCTCGACGAGCTCCTCCCGACGTCGCGCGCGTTCGGGAAGGGCCACGACTCGCTCTACGGCCTCCTGGCGGGGATGGGCACGATGGCCCTGAGTCTTCTCCTGCTGATGCGCTAGGCAGGGCCGCTCAGCGAATCTCCTGGAATCGCCAGAGCTCGGTCCGGAGACTGACGCCGAGGCCTACGAGGCCTTCGCCGTCAGCCCAGCCCGAGGACTGGACGTCGCCCTCGAAGACGACGGGAATCCGCTCGACGGTGCCGGTGAAGGGGTCGAGGAGGGCCGGGCTCCACCTCCAGGAGTCGCGGGAGGCGACGGTCACGACGATCCGGTCGTCCGGACCCACGGCCCGGCCCGACAGCGGCACCGGCGCGAGGCGCAGGTTCCCCTGCAGCGGTATCCGGAGCTCGTGGCCCCCGGTGACCGGGACGCGGAAGAGATCCACACCGTTGATGCCGTTTCGCTGGACGAGGAGCTCCTTGCCATCCGGGAAAGCCGCGACGCCGTGCCCCGTGGTGAACTTCCTCGGCGGGGTGCCGCCGTCGACGTCGATCGCCCAGACAGAGCCACGGTCGGGGTAGTAGACCGTCCGTCCGTCGGCCGAGGCCGCGAGGTCCTGCGGAACGACTCCCTCCGTGCCGGGCAGCCGGCGCTGGATGCGGCCCTCCTCGATGGATGCCAGGACGAGCGACGGAGGCGCGCCCGGCGCTCCGGCAAGAAAGACGGACCGGGTGCCTCCGAGCGTCGCGACCGGCGGAGCCGTCTCCTCGGAGGTGTCGACGAGCGGACGCGTCTCGCCGGACGGGCTCCTCAGAAAGAGCCGGCGGCGGCCCGCGACGAGGCCGGGGAGGATGACGCGGCCGTCCGGGAGCAGCGCCGGGCTCGTCAAAGCACCTCTCGCCGCTCCGAGGCGCACGGGCACACCCCCTGTGACCGGGAATCTGAGGACCTCCTGGGTGCTCTCGGAGAGGCAGACGTAGGTGCTGCCGGCGGGACCCGGAGAGATGCTCGACGGGCGCGAGGTGACGGTCAGGAGCCCGCGGACCTCGTGCCCGTCGAGCGAGACGGAGACGAGGCGGAAGAGGTCGCCGACGGCGACGGTCGCCACGACCGACCGGCCGTCGGCCGAGAAGGCATAGGGCGGCGCCACCGGAAGCTCCCCCGTGACCGGGCGCACCGTGCCGGTCGCCAGGTCGAGGAGATGAAGCTGGCGGGGCAGGGACTTCGCTCCTTCGGTGGCGAGCCGGCCCCAGAAGAGGGCCTCCCGGCCATCGGGGCTCGCCCGGAGGGCGAGGCCGACCGACTCGGCGACGACGGGTGGGCCGAGCGGCGAGACGAGACCCGTGTCTGGAGAGAACCGGTGGATACGGAACTCCCCCTGGGTCGACGTCCTCACGACGAGGAGGCCGCCGTCGGGAAGAGCTTCGGGGCTCTGGGCGTCCTCCAGGACGAGGTGTTCGGGACCCCCGACGGCCGGCACGCTGAAGATGCCGTGCGGGATGTCGGTGACGCGGTCGAAGTAGACCCGCGTGGCGTCCTTCGACCAGGCCACCCGGTAGACCGAGCCGGAGTCAGGGCGCGTCGTCAGGACGGTCCAGTCCCCCGAGGCGGGCTTCATCACGGCGACCTGCGTGACGCCGCCCGCCGGCGTGACGAACGCGAGCGTCTGTCCGTCCGGTGAGAGACGGGAGGCGAGGACCTGGGTCGTGTTCCCGAGGATGAGGTCGCCTTTCCAGGCGGACTCCGTCTCGGCTCCCCGGTTTCCCAGCCACCAGCCGAAGCCGGTGCCGCCCCCGAGGAGCGCGAGCGCGCCGAGCGCCGCGGCGAGAACTCTCGCCGTCCGGTGCCGGGCGCTCTCGGGAGCCGGCGCGGGGATGGACGTCGTGGCGGTGACGCGCGTCGTGGGGGCGGCGGCGCCCGTTCGGACGGTCGTGGCGGCGACCGGCACCGCCCGGGTTTCGCTGGTCCCCTGCTGGACTGCTCCGGTCAGGCGGGAGAGGTTGTCCCGCAGCTGCTTCAGCTCGCGGGCGAGGTCGCGCGTCGCGGCGTAGCGCTCCTCGGGCTGCTTCGAGAGACAGCGGTCGACGATCCACAGGAGAGGGGGCGGGACCTTCGGGTTGAGGTGCGCGAGAGGCTCGGGCTCCTCCTCGATGATCGCGGTGAGCGTCTGGACGGCGCTCGCCTTCGCGAACGCTTTCCTGCCGGCCAGGACCTCGTAGAGGATGAGGCCGAAGCAGAACTGGTCGGAGCGGAAGTCCACGGCGTGCCCTCGCGCCTGCTCGGGGGACATGTAGCTCGCGGTGCCGACGACGATGCCCGTGGACGTCTTCGAGAGGCTCCGGGCCAGCTCTCCCGAAGCCGCCTCCCCGAAGGGCTTGGCGAGGCCGAAGTCGAGGATCTTCACGGCGCCGTCACGGGCGACCATGACGTTCTCCGGCTTGAGATCGCGGTGAACGAGGCTCGCCTCGTGTGCGGCGGAAAGGCCCTCGGCCACCTGGACCATGATGTCGAGGGCCCCGCGCAGCGGGAGCAGCGCGCCCGAGGCGACCTTGCGCAGCGTCTGGCCGGCGATCAGCTCCATCGCGAGGAACGGCTGGCCGTCGGACTGGCCGATCTCGAAGATCGTGACGATGTTCCGGTGGTTCAGGGACGACGCGGTCCGCGCCTCGCCTGCGAAGCGCCGGAGCTGCTCGGGATCCGAGAGGTAGCCGGAGGCGAGGACCTTGATGGCGACCTCACGTCCGAGACGTTCGTCGCGGGCACGGTAGACCTCCCCCATGCCACCTGCGCCGAGGAGACCGAGAATCTCGAAGGAGCCGAGCCGCGCCCCTGCCGGGAATGCCACGGGCGGGAGACTACTTCCGAAGAGACGGATGCGTCACCCGTCCGGCCGGTGGACGAAGGGGAGAATTGCTACTCTCGGACTCCGTGAAGAGAACCACCCCCTCCGCGCTTCCCACCGCCGTCCTCCTCGCCGTGCTCTTCGGGACGTCGGCGACCGGCTCCGAGACGCCGGGTGCCCCCGAGGAGGTCGCTTCGCTTCTGGCGGGCACGTTCGATTCGGAGACGCAGGCCGAGGCGAACCCGGCGGCTTTTCGCGCCGTTCGCCTCGTCTCGGTGCTCGTGCCGAGGAGCCGGCTCGGGTCCGGATCGCCGGTCCTCTACCTGGAGCAGGCGCTCTCGGCGACACCGGACAAGCCGTACAGGCAGCGCTTCTACCGGATCGAGGAGACGGCCGACGGCGGCGTCGTGTCGCGGGTCTTCGAGCCGAAGGAGCCTGTCGCCGTGTCGGGGAAGTGGCGAGACCCGGCCGACCTCGCGCTCTACGGTGCGGGGGACGTCGTCGAACGGATCGGGTGCGCGGTTCGGCTGAAGAAGACCGCCGACGGGTGGGAGGGAGGCACCGAGGGGACGCACTGCCCGTCGGCGCTCTCGGGTGCCCGCTACGCCACCTCGCGGGTGAAGCTCGTCCAGGGGCGGATGGAGTCGTGGGACCGCGGGTACGACCTCGAGGACCGGCAGGTCTGGGGGGCAAAGGAAGGGCCGTACGTCTTCGAGCGGCGCTCGGCCGGTCCTCCCGACGGCGAGAAGGCGAAGGACTAGGCCGCTTCTCCCGGCCGGCCGCCCCGGCCCCGCCGCCGCCGCCGCCGGTGCGCAGCGGGAGCCGCGGGGCGGACCTCGTCGGGGAGGAAGATCTCGTGCGGATCGTGCGTCTCGTGCGGGATGAGAGCTTCGGGGAACGGGATGGCCGCCCGGAGGTCCTCGCCGGGCCGCGGGGTCCGCCCGCCGCGCCGAAGGACCTCCTCCCAGACGTTGGCGGCGTCGCGATAGCGCCCGGAGGCGGCCGCATAGAGCGACAGGAGGCCGACGGCTACCGGGAAATAGCCCTTCGTCACGAGCCGCCGCGCGGCGGCGTCTCCCGGCCGGAGCTCTGCGAGGCGTCCCATCGTGAAGAGCCCCTGCTTGAGGTCGTGGATCGCCGCGTTCGGAAGCGAGAGACGGACCGAAGACGGGTTGACGACTTCCTCGAGGAGGAGGAGGAGCTTCTGGGCGTCGACCGTTCCGCCCGAGCGCGTCCGGATCGCCGCGAACAGGAGCGGAAGGAAGACGACCCCGAGGAGGCTCGCGTCGGACAGGACCTCGCCGCCGGCCCTTCGCCGATCGGTCTCGGCGAGCATCTTCCAGAACAGGCCGCTGGCGCCCGCCTTCCCTCCGACCTCGCGGTCGAGGTCGGGAAAGATCTCGCCGAGGAGACCCATCTGCGACCAGAGCCGGTAGGTGGCCGCCCCCCAGCCCCGGCGAAGGGGGTCGAGGAGCTCTTCCGTGACCCGCGGAGCCGCGCTCTTGAGGATCTCCTTGCGGTTCTCGTCGATCGCCGCCCGGACCTCCGGGGTCATGTCGAACCCGAGCCGCGCCGCGAACTCGCAGGCCCGCATCATCCGGACGGGGTCCTCGCGAAAGCGGATCTCGGGCTCTCCGATCGTGCGGACGAGGTGCCGCTCGAGGTCTTCGACGCCGCCGACCCAGTCGATCACGGCGAACGTCGCGATGTCGTAGAAGAGGCCGTTGATGGTGAAGTCGCGCCGGACGGCGTCCTCGGCGGGGGTGCCGAAGGTGTTGTCCGAGCGGATCAGGAGATCCGCATCCCCCGTCTGGCCCGGCTCGACCTCCTCCGGCTCCGGACGCTTCCGGAAGGTGGAGACCTCGACGATCTTCCCGCCGTCGAAGAGAACGTGGGCGAGCCGGAAACGCCGGCCGATGACGCGGCAGTTCCGGAAGAGGCGGCGGACGTCCTGCGGGCGGGCGTCGGTCCCGATGTCGAAGTCCTTCGGGGTCCTCCCCGTCAGGAGATCGCGGACGGAACCGCCGACGAGGTACGCCTTGAACCCGGACCGGTGCAGGCGGTAGAGAACCTTCAGGGCGTCGGGGTCGATGTAGCCGCGCGAGATGGGATGCTCGGCGCGGGGGATGATCCGTGGCTCGGTCATCCCTTAAGGTGGGTCCTCGAAAGCATCGCCCCATTCTAGCGCCCCGGGGCGCAGTGGTTCCCGCCGGACCCCCGTACGCCCAGCCCCTGGTCGCCGGGGCCCCTAGAATGACGGTTCCCGTGAAGCTCCCGCCGTCACTGCCCCGCCCGATCGAGCCGCCGCTTTCCCTGGTCGCGGCGATCCTCGGCGCCGTCGTGGCCACGCGGTTCCTGGCGATCGCGGTGTCGCCGGGCGAGATCGACGAGGCGGTCTTCTCGGGGGCGGTGACGCGGTTCGACCTGGCCGAGCTTTCCCCCCAGGCCCCGGGCTTTCCCGTCTGGATCCTGATCGGCCGGGGCCTCCTGGGCATCATCCCTTCGCCATTCCTCGCCCTGGCCGTTGCGGCGACGCTGCTCTCGTGCGTCTCGCTGGTCGCTCTCTTCCTCTGGGGCCGCGGGGTCGTCGGCGGGTGGGCCGCGCTCGGGGGAACGGCGTTCGCGGCCGCGCTTCCGGTCGTGTGGGTGAATGGCGGCCGGGCTTTCACCGACTCGCCCTCGACGGCGTTCTTCCTGGCCTCGCTGGCGGCGCTGGCGGCCGCGGCCGGGCGGGCCCGGGCCGGGCGTCGGGCCTGGCCGCTCGCGCTCGTCGCGGGCCTGGCCGCCGCGGCGGGAGCGGGGGTCCGCCCGCACCTCGTCCTCGTGTTCGGGCCGCTCCTGTTCGTCGAAGCCGTTCGCCTCCTGCGGGATCGCCGGGGCCGGCTCGCGGCCGGCGTGCTCGTCGGGGCAGGGCTCGTGGGAACGCTCGCGTGGGGTCTCTGGCTCCTCGGCGAGGCGGGGGGAATACCGGGGCTTCTCGCGGCCGTGGGCGAGCGTGCCGAGTTCCGGTCTCACGCTTTCGCGACGGGGGCGTTCGGAACGGTCCTCGACTCTTTTCTCGTGCGGGATTTCCTCTCGTGGCGGCGTGCACTCGTCGTCCTCGCCCTCGGCGCCGTCGGTCTGGCCGCCACGGCCCGCCGCACCCCGCGGTCGGCGGCCAGCCTCCTTCTCGTTCTCGTCCCGGCCTTCCTCTCCCTCTGGTTCCTGCACAGCCGGGCGATGTCGCGCTACTCGGTGCCGTTCGTCCTCGTTCTCGCGCTGCCCGTCGCCGCCGGAGCGGGCGCCCTCCTGCGGCGTCCGCCTCTCGGCCTGGCCGCGATGCTCGCGGGGGCCGCGCTCTTCGGACGCCTCGCGTGGCCCGAGGTGCGCCACGGTGCGACGCACCAGACGCCTCCAGCGGCCGCGATCGACCAGATCGCCCGGTACGGCCATCCGGGGCGCGAGTCGCTCATCGCGGACGGCGTCTTCGCCTCGTTCCTGAGGACGGAGATCTGGGAGGGGAGGCTGAAGATCTGGGGCCTCACCGACGACCTCCTCCTGGCGCCCGTCCCGCGCATCAACAAGAGGCTCGTGCGGATCGCCGACTTCAGCGACGAGCCCGACGCTCCCGACCGTACGGATCCGCTCTGGCGCTCGTGGTACCACGGAGGCCGGGTGGCCGACGCGCTCGGGAACCGCCGGCTCCTCGGCGTGGCCGTTCGCGATCCCGCTCCGCCGCTGTTCGGTCCTGGTTTCGGGCTGCGCGAACGCGGACCGGGGGAGCCTTCCGTCCGCTGGGCCGGGCCGGAGGCGCGCCTCATCATCCCCGGTCTCCAGGGCCCTCCCGTCGCTCTCCTGAGAGGCCAGCGTCAGCACCTCGAGGGACCGACGACGCTGACGGTCCGGGACGTGGAGACCGGGCGGGTTCTCCTGACCCGGCGTCTCGACCCGGGCGCGTTCGAGCTCGCGATCATCCCTGTCCCCGTGTTCGGGCCGCTGCTGCGGCCACGCGAAGTCGTTCTCTCGTGCGACCGGCCCCAGCCGCTCCCGGCGCTCTCGGGGGTGACGCGCCCGTCCGAAGGCTGCTTCCTGATACGGGAGTCGACCTACTCGGTGCCGCCCGAAACTCTCTGGGAACGTCTCGGCGAGGAACGGATCCTGGATCTCGGACGCCCGCGTGACGCGTGGGGAGCGCTCGACGGCTTTCACGAGCGCGAGACGGACGCGAAGAGCGGCCTGACGATGCGCTGGACGTCGGGGCGGTCTTCCTTCGTCTGGGTGCCCGTCGCCGGCCTCATCCCCCGGGAGATCGCCTTGCGGGCGAAGGCGCCCGGAGCCGAACCGGTCTGGGTCGCCGTCTCGATCGGGGGCGTTCCGGCGGGCCGGGTGAGTGTCCTCGCGGGAGACTTCGGCGAGGCGCGCCTCGTCCTCGACGAGGCGGCCAGGATGCGCATGGCCGGTGCCGAGCCGGTGCGCGTCGAGCTCGCGTCGCCCGTCTTCGTACCGAAGGCGGCCGGCCTCGCCGACGACCCGCGTGAGCTGGGGATCGTCCTCGACCGGATCGTCGTCCGGTAGCTTCGCCGCGCTACGGTGCGCGCAGGAAATCGCGCCAGGCGAGGACGACGCAGGGCGCGACGACGACGAATGCGCCGAGCGCGAAGAGCCGTGGGTCTCCTTCGGAGAGGAGGCCCCTCACGAGCATCGAGGCGCAGAGCACCGTGACGATCGCCAGGAAGGCGAGCCGCAGCCGGACCCCCAGCTCGCGAAGCCTCCCGCGGAAGACGAGGAGACTCGCCGCCGCGAGGAAGGCGAGGACGATGACCGCCCCCCGGCCCGAGCCCCTCACGCCGGCGGAGTCTTCGCGCCCGCCGGGAAGAACGCGCGGAGGATCTCTGCGGGGCCGCAGAGCCGCGGCGTCCCGAACTCCGAAGGGCGGGCCTGCGTCAGCAAGTGAAGCGCCCGGGCGGTGATGTAGTCGAAGTTGTCGCGCGGGTCGTCCCGGTTCCCCCTCCGGTGGTACATCCGGTTCAACGAGTCGAGCTCGCGCGCCAGGGCGCTCTCCGGGTCGGGCCGGGTCGGGACCGGCAGCACCGGCTTCAGCTTCTTCGGCTCGATGGCCAGGCCCGTCGTCTCGCGGATGAGGGTGTCGAGGGCCTTGTCGCCGCGGGTCGCGTGGTGCACGGCGTGCCCGTCACGCGGGGAGAGCAGGACCGGACGCTTGCGGCAGTTGCCGAGGTGGATCTCGTCCGACTTCACGACCCAGCCGAGGTTCGTCAGCGTCATCCGCTCGGAGACCGTGCTCACGAGGTTCTCGACGAAGGGCTTCACCGCCGTGTCGAACGCCTCGTCGACGCCGTTGAAGGCGTTCAGGACGTAGTGGACCCGGAAGTGCTCGACCGTTCGGGCGACCTGCTCGAGGACCGGGTGCGGGCCGAGGGCCGAAGCGAGGTCGACCAGGAAGGCGTCCAGGTTCGGGAGGCCCTCCTCGTAGACGTCCTCCACCTCGTCGAGAAGGTCGTTGACGAGAAGGGTCGTCGTCCGCGGGTCCTTCACCTGGGAATAGAAGGGGCTCGAAGGCGAGAAGACGATCCGGAGCTTGCGGAAGAGGATGGCCTTGACGATGTCCGACGCGGCGAGCGTCGCCGAAGGCAGGTGCGGCGTGAAGACGAGGATCCCGGAGTTGGACCAGGGGAGGAAGTCGACGACGTTCGAGTCGAGGCCGGCCTTCATGTCGAGGACGATGTAGTCGGCCGGGAGCTCGTTGATCGCGGCCGAGAGCCGGGCCTTCTTCTCGGGGCCGAAGTTCGTGACGTCCTCGATCAGGTGGAGCGGCGCCGCGACGAACCCGAAGCCCGCGTAGAGGCCGTCGGGGTCCCACGAGGAGGGAAGCCGGGTGATGCACTCGTCGAGGCGGAAGCCCTTTCGGAAGAAGTGGTAGAGATCCCGGCCGACCGGGACGCCGATCGTGTTCCGGACGGAGGAGGTCCCGGTGTCCAGGTCGACGAGGATCGTCGGGGCGTACCGGGAAAGCGACAGCGCGAAGTTCGTCGCGACGGTCGTCTTGCCGACGCCGCCCTTCCCGGAGGAGACGGGAATGATCCTCTTCGGCATCGGGCCCGGGGAGGCTAGCACGCTCCCGGCACCGATTAGAATCGGGGAATGAGCAACGCGCCGACACCCGTCCTCTCCGCCGACGCGATCGGAGAGGAGTTTCGGTCGGGGACGAAGGCCTACGCGAAGCCGGGCCCGATCGAGGGGGTCGACATCCTCCGCCTTCCCCGGTTCGTCGACGACCGCGGCTTCTTCCAGGAGATCTACCGCGCGAAGGCCGACCACCCCGGGAGCGAGAGCCTCGCGGCATACTTCAGGGACGTTCCGGTCGCCCAGATGAACTACACCATCGTGGACGTGGAGAACCACATCAAGGGTCTCCACTACCACCTCAAGCAGCAGGACGTCTGGTACTGCCCGCACCCCTCCAAGGCGAAGTTCGTCCTCTTCGACGTGAGGAAGGGCTCGCCGAGCTACCTGAGAACGCAGGTCGTCGTCGCCGGCGACGGGCAGGACCTCCTCGTGAGGATCCCGGAAGGGGTCGCCCACGGCTACCGGCCGCTCACGAATCCCTGCGCCCTCTTCTACATCGTCACGCGGACGTTCGACGTGAACGATCCCGACGAGTTCCGGATCGCCTGGGACCATCCGGCCGTCCGCGACCTGTGGGAAGTCCCGAACGGCTGAGCCATACACGCCCCGGCGCAGCCGGGAGCCAGGAGAAACGATGGAACGGTTGAACCTCGTCCTGACGATCCCTCACGGCTCCGTGATCGCGACGAGCCTCGGCGTGGACGGGCTCGCCCACCACCTCTCGCCGGGGTCGGGGCGGCACTTCCACGGCCGGGCGATCTTCGTCGACCTCGCCCTGGCAGACGGGGCGGCAGCCTTCTCCTTCCTCGAGGAAGGGGGATGGCGGGACGCGAACGGGGACACGGCGCGGGCGATCCAGGAGGTCCGCTCCGGCAAGCGGACGAAGACGGCGCTCTCGTGCAATGGCTTCACGACGACCCCGCTCGACGCGTATCGGAAAGTCCTTCTCGTGAAGACGGGGGGACAGGCCCTCGACATGGGATCCACGGCGGACGTCGCCCGCTTCGAGTCCGCGCCCTGCAAGGAGAGCATGGACCCGAGCGAGGTCGCCAGGGCCATCGGCGCCGCCGAGCCGGCCCGGCGCGAGCCCCGCCTCTACTCGATCTTCGCCCCGCTCGAGCTGCTCGTCCTCTCCAACCTGACGCCGATCGAGTACGCCTGGTACGCCACGCACCGCCCCGGGAAGGTCTTCCGCCAGGTCTGCTTCGCCGAGCTTCGGACCGACCAGACGCAGCTGGCGGCCTCCAGCCGCTACGAGAACGCCCGCAAGGAGATCCGGGAGAACCCGAAGAAGAAGACGAAGACCGTGGCGGTTCAGGATCTCCTGAACGCCGTCTCGTTCGAGGAGTGGGTCGGCTACGGCGATCCGACCGCCGGTGGGCTCTACTTCGGGGACCGGACGCGCCTGACACGGACACCCTTCCCGGTGGAGATCCCGCACGCCTGGGAGAAGGTCGACTAGAAAGTCGCACGGCGCGCGCCGGAGAGCCCCTGGAGGCTCCTCCGGCGCGGCGCTACTTCCTCTTTTCCCGGACGGTGAGGACCGGCACGGGCGACAGGCGCAGGACCCGCTCGGCCGTCGATCCGAGGAGGAGCTTCTCGAGCGCGGACCGGCCGTGCGTCCCGAGGACGATCAGCGAGGCTTTCTGCCGCGCGGCGGTGTCGACGATCGTGTCGGACGGGCGTCCCCAGCGGATCTCGGCGGTCGTCGCGACACCCCGCTTCTCGGCGGCCTTTACCTCGCGATCGAGCTTGACGCGCGCGGCCTGCTCCCACTCCTTCCGGACCTCGACGTCGGGGTAGGGGAGCGCAGCGGCCACGTCGAGCGCCTGGACCGGCTCGAGCAGGACGTGAACGAGGTGGATCTTCGCGCCGGAGAGTTGCGCCAGCGACACGGCGTGCGCGAGGGCACGGGCTGCACAGACGGAGAAGTCGGTCCCGACGACAATGCTCCTGAGCAGGGCGTTTTCACGCGCAGCCATCATTCACCTCCAGGGGGTTTCCCGATGAGTGTGGGCCCCTCACGCCCGCGCTTCAAGGGGCGTGATCCCATTTTGGCGGCCGTTCGCCACGATTCTCTCGCGGAGGCGACGGGCGGCGGCCTCGATCTCGTCGGCGGTGGGGGCGAGCGGCCCGACAGAGCGCTGGTCGCGGTGGAAGACGATCTCGCCGTCGACCCGCGTTTCGACGACGTTGCCGCGATCGAACGCGAAGACGAGCGGTCCGTAGGGGTCGTCGCGCCACGAGATCGGCCGGGCGAAGCCGGCGGACGGGTCGAGGAGGACCAGGTCGGCCCTCTTGCCCACCTCGATCGTCCCGCAGACGTCGCCCAGGCCGAGGGCCGCGGCCCCTTCGGCCGTCGCCATCCGGGCCACCTGCCACGCCGTCAGCGCCGCCGGTCCCGCGGCGACCTTCTGCAGGAGGGCGGCGTGGCGCATCTCCGAGAAGGGGTCCAGGCGGTCGTTGCAGGGTGCGCCGTCGGCGCCGAGCGTGACGCGGATTCCCCGGGAGAGGTAGTCGGGGACGGGGCAGATGCCGGAGGCGAGCTTCAGGTTCGAGGAGGGGCAGTGCGCGACGGCGGTGCCGTCGGCGGCGAGGAGTCGCCTCTCCTCTTCGTTGGTGTGGATCACGTGGGCGAGGACGGTCGCGCGCCCGGCGATACCGAGGTCGCGCAGGTGCTCGATGTTCGCGCGGCCGCTGCGCGCCCTCACGAGCTCGATCTCGTCGCGGTTCTCGGAGGCGTGCGTGTGGACGAGGACCCCCTGGGCACGGGCGCGCGCGGCCGCCTCGCCGAGGATCCGGTCGGTGCACGAGACGGCAAAACGCGGGCACCAGGCGAAGCGGAGTCGACCTCCGGCCTCGCCGTGCCAGCGCGCGAAGAGGCGCTCCCCCTCGGCGAGCGCCTCCTCCGTCCGGGCGAAGAGATAGGGGGGGTTCGTCGACGGGTCGTCCATGAGCGCATTTCCGCTCGTGACCCTGAGGCCCGAGGCCTCCGCCGCGCGGAAGACGGCGTCGGTGTGCCTCACCGTTCCCATGTCCAGGATCGAGGTCGTCCCGCCGGCGGCCAGCTCCGCCAGGCCGAGGCGGGCGGAGAGGAAGAGCGTTTCGTCGTCGTGGGCGGCCTCGCCGGGCCAGACGTGCGTCTTCAGCCACGGCAGGAGCGGGAGGTCGTCGGGGCCGTTTCGCAGGAGGGTCTGGCAGAGGTGGATGTGGGTCTGGACGAATCCCGGGAAGAGCCAGAGGCCCTCCGCGTCGACCCTCTCGACGGGTTCGCCGCGACGGGCAGCGGCCGCGGCGGCGGCTCGCGCCTCCGAACCGAGGGCGCGAATGACCCCCTCCTCGGCCCACACGGCGCCGCTGGGGTGAAGGTCGTCGGCCGAGCGCATTCCGGCGACGAGGGCGTTCTCGATCAGAAGGGTGCGCATCCGGCGGAGTATCGGTCCGCGGACCCTGCACGTCGAGGCGGGAGACGAGAGGGAATCGGCGGCCTGGTCCGGGTCCCTCGCCGCCCGACGTCAGGGCGCCGGAGGCGCGGGCGGACAGGGCGCGTCGGGGAGGTCCGCCGCCGGGGCGCCGTCGAGGCCGAGGGCCGCGGCGATCGGCACCTGCGAGGCGAGGACGAGGGCGATGAGCTCGGGCAGGGGTCGGCCCCACTCCTCGGCGCCGCGCCGCACGTACTCGCGATCGACCTTCTGGGCGAAGGCCTTCTCCTTGAGCCTCTTCAGGACCGACTCGACCGGGACCTCGGAGATCTTCTTCGACGGACGGACGAGGGCGCAGGCGCCGACGAACCCGGTCAGCTCGTCGGATGCCAGGATCGCCTTCTCCATCGGCGTGTCGCGCGGAATCCCCGTGTAGAAGGCGTGACCGCCGATCGCCTTGATGAGGTCCTCGGGCCAGGCGCGCTCGCGGAGGATCTCCATGCCCCGGAAGACGTGGTCCGCTTCGGTGGGGAACTTCTCGTAGTCGAAGTCGTGGAGGAGGCCCACGAGCCCCCAGCGCTCGACCTCGGCCTCGTCCGTCGCGCCCGCGGCCCGAGCGAGGTGGCGCATCGAGGCCTCCACGGCGAGGGCGTGGCGGCGGAGCGCCTGAGAGGAGGTGAACTCGGTCAGGAGGGCCCAGGCGTTCTCGCGGGTCGGAACGGTCATGGCCGGGAGTATCCCCCTGCCCGGGCCGGCGGCAGCATAAAACAGGACAGAGTGATCCTTTTAGCGATTTTTGCGACTCTACGACCAGCCATGAAGGAATTTGCTTGACGAAACTGGAGTTGTGCATCAGATTCCGCGCCGTCCCGGCCATATTCGGAAGAAGGAGCAGCGATGGGAATGAAAGCCGCCGAGATCCTGAAGACCTGCGACAAGGAAGGCGTGAGGTTCCTGCGCCTCCAGTTCACGGACATCCTCGGAATCATCAAGAACGTCGAGGTGCCCCGCTCCCAGTTCGAGAAGGCGCTCGCCGGCGAAATCCAGTTCGACGGCTCCTCGATCGAGGGGTTCGTGCGGATCGAAGAGTCGGACATGGGCCTCGTGCCCGACCTCGAGACGTTCCGGATCTTCCCGTGGTCCCACACGAACGGGAAGGTGGCCCGCCTCGTGTGCGACATCATCACGCCCGACGGAAAGCCGTTCGCCGGCTGCCCGCGCCAGACGCTGAAGCGGCAGAAGGACAGGGCGAAGGAGCTCGGCTACAGCCTGATGACGGGCCCGGAAGCGGAGTTCTTCCTGTTCCGGCGGGACGCGTCCGGGGACCCCATCGTCGACACGCACGACTCGGGCGGCTACTTCGACCTCACCCCGGTCGACCGCGGCGAGGACGCCCGGCGCGACATCGTCGTCGCCCTCGAGGCGATGGGCTTCGAGGTCGAGGCGGCCCACCACGAGGTCGCCCCGGGGCAGCACGAGATCGACTTCAAGTACGGCGACGCGGTCGCCACGGCCGACAACGTCACGACCTTCAAGCACATCGTCAAGAAGGTCGCCATGGACCACGGCCTCCACGCGACGTTCATGCCGAAGCCGATCTTCGGCATCAACGGCTCGGGGATGCACGTCCACCAGTCGCTGATGACCGGGACCGCCGCGAGCCCGAAGAACGCCTTCTTCGACCCGAAGGCCCCGTACCAGCTCTCGAAGATCGCGATGTACTACATCGGCGGCGTCCTGAAGCACGCCAAGGCGATCGCGGCGGTGACGAACCCGCTCGTCAATTCCTACAAGCGGCTCGTCCCGGGCTACGAGGCGCCCGTGAACGTCGCCTGGTCCGAGCGCAACCGCTCGCCCATGGTCCGCATTCCGGCCCGGCGCGGCATGGGAACGCGCTGCGAGGTCCGGATGCCCGATCCGGCCTGCAACCCCTACCTCGGATTCGCCGTCATGCTCGCGGCGGGCCTCGACGGCATCAAGAACAGGATCGAGGCCGGGGAGCCGGTGAACGAGAACATCTTCGAGATGTCCGAGCGCGAGAAGAAGCGCCGGAAGATCGAGCAGCTCCCCGCGAACCTCTCCGACGCCCTCGACTGCCTCGAGAAGGACGACGTCGTGAAGAACGCGCTCGGCGAGCACATCTGCGACAACTTCATCCAGGCCAAGCGCGCCGAGTGGTCGACCTACATCTCCCGGGTTCACCCGTGGGAGGTCGACGAGTACCTGCAGGCGTACTGAAGTGGACGGGGGAAACCCGGGCCGCCGGGTTTCCCCCGCGCCCCCTTCCGCGCGGTAAGGCTGCTCGCTGCGCGAGCGTGAGACGAAGGGAAACCCGGGCCGCCGGGTTCGGGCCGCCCGGCGAGCCGTGCTCAGCCCTTTCCGTCTTCCTCGTCGTCCAGCTCGTCGAAGGCCTCTTCGACGAGGGCGAACGGGATCTGCGCGACCTCGCGTCCATCGGCATCGAGGAGAGCGACCGGCGCGTTCTCGTCGACGGAGGGCGTCGTGAGGGCGGACGCGGCCAGCTCGCGCGCGAGGGCGGAATCCACTCCCGTCTCGTTGGCGATCTTCGCCGCGAGTATCTCCAGGAGGCGGGCGGGGGCGCGGGACGAGGCGTCGTTCATCTGCGGACTCTGAGGCCAAGATCGGGTCGGGCGTCCGTCCTGTCAACCTGGAGGGCCGTGGGCCGCCCGAACGGCCGACGGAAAGCGGGCCGGCGGGAGGGTTGGACTCCCCGCCGGCCGTCGATCCTCAGGGTATGAGCGGAACGTCCCGCGCCGCGATGAAGGTGCCGTCGCCGGAGCGGTCGTCGACGGCGATGACGAAGGGGAACACGGGGAGGCGCGCGGAGAAGGCGAGCAGCGCTCCTTCGGTGGCGACTCCCTCGGCCCCCACCTCGCGGAAGACGTCGTTCACCTGGAGCCAGGCGCCGGGCGCGAGGGTGCGCGTGAAGGTGCCGAGCTCGGTGCCGTCGCCGTCGTAGAGGCCGAAGACGGCTTCCACCGGGGCAGCGTGCGGGTTGAAGGCGCCGGCGTTGACGCGGAATGCGCCGGCGAGATCGTGCCGCGCCCCCGAGATGCCGTGGAAGAGGGCGCTCGTCCGGGCCTCGCCGCGCCTGACGACGGGGATGCCGGTGCCGTTCCCCGGGCTCTCGGGGTTCACCGTCACGACGCGGGCGGAGAAGTGCATCGGGCCCCCGCGGGGGTCGTACGAGAGCTGGAGCGTTCCGGCGGCGTCACGCTGACCGAGCGCCGAAGAGAGGACGTCGGGAAGGTGGCGGGTCTGTTTCTGCCCGACGCGCAGGACGACGGGTGTCGTCGCTCGGCCGTCCCGCCAGAAGCGCAGGGTGAACATCCGTTCGGCAGGAGCCGGGTTGTGGACCCAGAGGTCGGTCTCGAAGCGCTCGCCCTTCGCGCCGCGGACGGACGCGGCGGTCGGGAGGAAGACGTCCTCTTCCTCGAGGGAGCGGCGAAGGACGACGTCGTCGACGAAGATCGGGTAGGGCTCCTCTCCCGCGGAGCGGGCGACGACGACGACGAGAGCGCTGACGGCGCTCTCCGGAGCCGGGATCCGGCGCCGCTCCTTGACCTGCCACCCGGCGGGCTCGGTGTAGGAGAAGTCGAGCGACGGGGCGCCGCGAAGCGTCGACCCCTGGCAGAGAGGAGCCGCGTGCCACTGGAGGCGGACGGAGACGCCCCCGGAAACCCCGGGCCACTCCGGCAGGCGGGAGGAGGCGCCGAGGTCGTAGAGCCGGTAGCCCTCGACGGCGACGCACTGGACCATCGCGTCGCCCCCTTCCGGGCGATTCGGGAGCTCGATGCGTGCCGAGCCGGGAGTCGCAGCCCCCCCTTCGCTGAAGGAGACGAGGTCGAGGCGGGACCAGGCGGAGACTCCCTCGCGGAAATCGCCGTTGACGAGGAGGTTCTCGCCCGCGACGGCCTCTGCGGAGAGGGCCGCCGCGAGGAGGCCGGCGAGGATCGTCGGGAACGTCGGGATCAATGCCAGAGGTCTCATGGCTGGAAGCTCTCCCTGGGCTCGAGGAACGTCGGGTCGCCCGAGCGGTTGTCGATGGAGATGAGGAAAGGAAAGACCGGGCCTTCGGCCTGGAACGTCACGAAGGAACCCGGCCCGGCCGGCTCCACACTGGCCGCGGCATAGAGGTCGTTGATCTGGAACCACTCGCCGCCCGCGACCCACCGGAAGACCGAGTTTCGGAGCTCTCCGTTTCCGTCGTGGACGTTGAAGGCGATGTAGATGGTTGCGGCGTGCGGGTTGTAGACGCCGGCGTTCACGCGCGTTCCGGCCGCTCCGGCACGTCCGTCGGACAGGCCGGAGAAGGTCGCCGCGCTCCTCGCGGCCGACCTCGGGAGAACGGGGATGGCCATCCCGTTCCCGGGCCTCTGGGCGTGGACCGTCGCCGCTCTCGCGGAGGCGACGATCGGGCCGGGAGTCGCCTCGTAGGTCAGCTCGAGCGCGCCGGCGCCGCTGGGCTTCCCGAAGATGTCGAGGAGGGCGTCGGCGAAGACGCGCGTTTCCCCG
Organism: Holophagales bacterium; assembly: GCA_016719485.1. Classification (NCBI taxonomy): domain Bacteria; kingdom Pseudomonadati; phylum Acidobacteriota; class Holophagae; order Holophagales; species Holophagales bacterium. The sequence continues at coordinate 5,699 of JADJZB010000022.1, read as the reverse complement.
GGCGCGAAGAAGAGGCTCACGTTGGCGGACCCGCACGTCTCGTCCCGCCTGCAGCGAAGGGCGACGTCCACGCGCCGGGTGTAGATGGCGGGATTCGTCACGACGAGCGTCGTCTGGAAGCGCTCCCCGCCCGCCCCGTCCACCGAGGCCGCGGTCGGGACCGTGAGCGTGACGAACCTCTGAGAGGGGGAGAGCTCCACGTCGTCGACGAACGCGGAGAAGGCGAGCTCCGGACCCGAGGCCCAGGGGACGACATGGACCGATGCGCTCGCCGCCCCGGACGGCGCGCGGAGCCGCTCGAGGCTCCGGCGCGTCCAGTCCGCCGGGGCCACGTAGGGAAAGTCGAGGGCGGCCGAGAGGCCGAGGGTCGCTCCCTCGCAGCCGGGCCAGGAGTGCCAGACGACGCGGAAGGAGACGCCTCCCTCCGCCTCCGGGGAGGCAGGGAGGAGCGTCGTAGCGCCGAGGTCGTAGTCGGTGCCGGGCGTCACGGCGGCGCACTGGGAGAGCGTCAGGGCGCCGACGATTCCGGGATTGCCACGGATCCGAGCGGACCCGGAACCGGATCCGGCGGCGCCCTCCGGGGCCCATTCGACGGAGGGGGTCGCTGTCCATCCTCCGAGCCCCGACCCGAAGGTCCCGTTGTTGAGTATGTTGGCCGCTGCCGACGGGAGAGCGGCGGAGAGGGCCGCTCCCGCGAGTGCCGCGCCGAGGAGGGTCGGTCGCGTTCTGAGGTGCTGTCTCATGGTGCCCCAACCTACGGCCCGGACCTCGGCGAGTTCCTCAATGGCGTCTCATTTTTCGGCTACGATTCCCTCACAGGATCCTGTGATGTCTGCCAAGTCTCCTGAAGACAGTGGTTTGTGGGAATTCGGCGCGTTTCGGCTGGATGGGCGGGCGCGCCTGCTCCTGAGGGATGGAATCCCTGTTCCCCTCACCCCGAAGGCCCTCGATGTCCTCCTTTACCTCGTTCGGCATTCCGGAAGGGCCGTCTCCCGGGAGGAACTCCTGGACGCCATATGGCCCGACACGATCGTCACGGACGCCTCCCTCACTCAGGCCGTGTTCCTGGTTCGCAAGGCGCTCGGGGAGTCGGAATCGTCCAACTTCGTGGAGACGGTCCCGAAGGTCGGTTATCGGTTCCACCTCCCCGACCAGCAGGTCCCTTCCCCGGCCCCCGCGAACGGCCGCGCCGGGGTGGGCGTCGGCCCGGTCACGCAACCAGCGATCGAAAGCCCCGAAACGGGTGGCACAGGAAGCCGCCGGAGACCGTCACCGGCAATCCTCGCCGTCGTCGCGGCGGGGGCGCTCGTGACGGCGGCCGTGATCCCGATCCTCCTCAGAAGCCAGGCGACTGGGGGATCGGCGAATCCCGCTTCCTCGTCTCCCCCTTCACCATTGCTGGCGCTCGACCGCGAGATCGCCGTGCCGCCCGACGCCCTCCGGATCCTTGGAGCCCTCGACGGCACCGTCGTCCTGTCGGCCCCGTCCGCCTTCTACATCCTCCCGTCCGACGGAGCGATCTCGGCGTCGCGTGTCCCCCTTGCGCCCGGCGAGGTCGCGGCTGCACCGCTCGGCGGAGGACGACTCCTCGTCTTACGCGACGGGAGGGTCGTGGCTCGCCACCCTTCCAAGCCGGAAGAGTCCGACCTCGGGCCTCTCCCCGCGGACGCGCCGAAGCCCGCGGAGGCGCGCGTCGCCGCGTCCCGCTCCGGGCGTTACCTCGCGGTCAGGGGAGACGAGGCCCTCGAGGTTTTCGAGCGGACGCCAGAGGGGTGGGCGCGCCGGGTGAGGGCGCGGGTCCCTTACGTTCCTGGCGAGGCGGTCGACCTGGGCGAGCGGTTCCTGGCGCTGGCGCAGGGTGCCGCGCTCCCGGTTCGGGCCTGGTCGCTTCCGGATGGCGCGGCCGTGCTCGAGGCCGCGTTCTCGGAACGGCAGGTCTTCGCGGTCTCGGTCGACGACGCGACCGGAAAGGTGGCGGTCGGCGGACCCTTCGACACGGTCGCGGTCTTCTCGACCTCCGGTCCTCCAGGGCCGCGGCTCCTTCCGCGGCGCGGGTGGACGTACGGCCTCGCCTGGGTCTCCGATGCGCCGACCCTCCTCGCGTCCGGGCAGGAGGGACTCACGGCCTGGCGCGACGGAGAGGAGCCGGTGTCTCTGCTCTCTTCGGCCTCTCCGGGCGGAACGCTCTTTCTCGATTCCGACTTCCTCCTGACCCTCGTGCCCCGGAGACAGCGGCTGGCGATCGTCTCCTACGCCGGATTCCCGCCGTCGGCCCGGGTGCCGGTCGGAGGCCGGGCCCTGTGGGCGGCCGAGCACGACGCCCAGGGGCAGACCGTTTTCACGGGAGGGAGAGACGGCCACCTCTGGTCGCTCGACACCCGGACCCTCTCCGTCCGCCGCGAGGAGGTCCACACGGACGGACTCACGTCCCTCGCGCGGGACGGCGACCTCCTCGCCTCGTCTTCGGACGACAAGACGGTGGGCCTCTGGAGGCTCCCCGGGCCGAGGCTGAGGTCGCGAACGAAGGCGCACGACTTCCTCGTGAACGACCTCGCGGTCGTCGAGGGAGAGAAGGGGCGAGAGCTCGTCACCTCGTCGTCGGACGGGACGGTTCGACGCTGGAGCTGGCCCGCGCTCGACCTTCTCGAGAGGATCGACGTCCAGGCGATGCTCGGCCGGCCGGTCTCGTTTCACGCGGTCTGGCCCGCGCCCGGGGTCCGGCGAATCCTGGTGGGCACGTGGAACTCGAGTCTCCTCGAGCTGACCTCGCGCGAAGGGAGGTGGCGGGTGCGCGAGTTCCCCGTCGCGTCCCGCTCGATCTACCGTCTCGCCGAGGTGCCCCGCCTCGGCCTCGTCGTCGCGGCCGGAATCCTCCCGAGCGGCCTCCACGTCTTCGACCTCGCCTCCGGAACGCTTCAGCCGCTCGACACGGCCGGGCTCGACGTGATGTGGTCCGTGCCGGTGCCGGGAAAGGACGAGGTCCTCGTCGTGGGTCTCGACGGCGTGTCGCGCTACGCTTTCTCAGCGCTCCTCCCCGACGCCTCCGGCCGGCGAACCCTCTCGTACCGCGTCTGGTCGGGCCGGTGGACGGGCGCCGGACTCCAGACGGCGACGCTCCTCCCCGACGGGGCGCTCTGGGCGGGAACGGCGAACGGCGAGGTGGTCCGTCACGACAGCCGTCTTCTCGACGGTCCGCCCCTCTTCTCGCGAGTCCTGGAGCTCGGGCCGGCGAGATGAGAGAGGGTCCGGTCGGTGACCGGTTCGTGCGGACATCCGACGGCCGCGCGCGAAGCGCCCGCTTCAGCTAACCTCCGCCCCGTGCGTGTCCGCTTCACACCCGTTCTCCGCCCGGCCATCCTCTTCCTCCTCGCCCTCGCGGCGGTCGTCGGTGTCTCGACCTCGGCCGACGCCGCGAAACGGCGTGACCTGCTCCGCGACGAGAAGCGGGGCGGGCACACACTTGCCCGGCACGTCGGCCTGAGCGACGCCGAGCTGCGCGAGCGGCTGCGGCGCGACCAGCGGATCTCCGCGGCCTCGACGTACACCGACCGCGCGACGGCCGAGGAAGCCGTCGCGGCGGCGATCAAGGCCGGCCGGAAGAGGATCGACCAGTGGGTGAGCCGCGACGGCTCCCGCGCGAACCTCGTCGTCGAGTGGGCGGGGAGCGGTCGTGTCCTCGGCAGATCCCTCCGGCGGGGAGACAAGGAGCCGGTCCCCTGCACGAGGGCCCTCGTCATCCTGAAGTGGGACACCCAGTCCGAGATCTACTATGTCCTGACGTCGTATCCGGAGGCTTCCCGATGACTGCTGCACCCAAGAAAGCGCCCGAAGCGATCGACCCCCGCAACTTCCCGGCCATCCGGGAAGCCTTCCGGGGCTACCTGCACGAGGACTGGACGACCGAGTACGCCGACTCGGACGACGCGGCCCGCGCATTCCGCCGCGACGCCGGGGAAGAGGAGTCGAAGGCCGTCGCCGCCGAGGCCAGGAAGCTGCGTGCGGCGCTCGCGGGCATGGAGGTCCGGGATCTCCGAAAGCTCCTCGGGGCGGGCTTCGGCTCGGGCTGGAGACCGGCGACGGCGGCCGAGGCCGACCGGGTTCTCAAGCGCCTGGCTGGCGAGTAGGCCGGAGGCCCGGGCCGCCGGGGTCGGCGAGCTGCGGTCGCGGATCCGGGTACACTCCTTCGTCATGTCGAGCCGTCGTCTCATCGCCAGCGTCGTGATCGGCATGGCGCTTCTCGCCGAGCCGATCGCCCTGGCCGACCCGCTTCCGGCGGAGGCGGTTCTCGCGGCTGCGGCGAAGGCGGGAAAGCCCGGGAAGAAGAACATCCTCGTCGTCTTCCACGCGTCCTGGTGCGGTTGGTGCCGCAAGCTCGAGGCCGTTCTCTCCGCTCCGGCGGCGAAGGAGATCCTCGAGCGTCACTTCGAGAGAGCCGGTCTGACCGTGCTCGAACGGGGGGAGAAAGAAGCCCTCGAGAACGCGGGCGCCGAGGAGCTCCTGGCGTCGATCGCGGGCAAGGACGCCGGGCTGCCATTCACGGCGGTCTTCGACAGGAAGTCGCGCCGAGCGATCGCGACGTCGAACACGTCCGGCCCTGGCACGAACATCGGGTTCCCGGGGAGGGCCGACGAGCTCGACCACTTCGTCGGAATGCTCCGGAAGGGAGCGCCCCGGATGACCGCAGCCGAGGCCGAGACGATCCGTTCGGCGTTCCCGGCAGCGCGCTGAGCCGGGGATCGGTCGCCGGCGCTCAGGTCACGAACATCGCGTCGCCGTACGAGAAGAACCGGTAGCCGGTGGCCACCGCTGCCCGGTAGGCGGCGAGCACCCGCTCGCGTCCCGCAAATGCGCTGACGAGCATGAGGAGCGTGGAGCGGGGGAGATGGAAGTTCGTCAGCAGGGCGTCCACCACGAGGAACTCCGCTCCCGGGACGAGGAACAGGCGCGTCTCGAAAGGACCCGGGGCGACCCGCCCGCCATGTTCGCGAGCGGAGGCCTCGAGCGTCCTCACGCTCGTCGTCCCGACCGCGACGACCCGTCGCCCTTCCGCTTTCGCCCTGCGGATGGCTTCGGCCGTTTCCGCGGGAACGATGCCGCGCTCCGGGTCCATCCGGTGCTCTTCGACCCGTTCGGCCTTCACCGGCTTGAACGTGCCGATCCCGACGTGAAGCGTCACGGAGGCGACGGCGACGCCACGGGACCGGAGCGCTTCGAGGAGCCGGGCACTCAGGTGGAGCCCTGCGGTCGGCGCTGCAATGGCGCCCGGCTCCCGGGCGTAAACGGTCTGGTACTCCTCGGCGTCCCGGGCGTCGGCAATGCCCCCTTCGCGGTGGATGTACGGGGGAAGCGGCGTCGTCCCGACCCGCGGCAGAGCCTCCTCGAGCGGAGTCCCCGAAAAGGCGACCCGGTAGTGCCCCGAAGCCCCTTTGCCCGTCACGATGCCCGAGAGGCCCTCACCGAATTCGAACGTCTTCCCCGGTTTCGCCCGGCGCCCCGGTTTCGCGAGGCAGTCCCAGGAGTCGGCGTCTTTCGTCTTCTCGACGAGGAGGAACTCCGTGCGCCGCCCCTCCGGGTCGCGCCCGAAGAGGCGGGCGGGAATGACGCGGGTGTCGTTCACCACCAGGAGGTCTCCCGGCAGGAGGAGCGACGGGAGGTCCGAGACACTCCGGTGCCCGACCTCGCCGCTGGCCCTGTCGAGC